>JAGNNG010000142.1 GCA_017990795.1 Deltaproteobacteria bacterium | reverse complement strand
CGCCGGTGTGGGCAGTACTCACTCTCTCGACCCTAGTCGGCGCGATGCTGATTATTGGCCTACGCTTTCGCGAGCTGGCGGATATCTCTAACGTCGCCGTCGTGGTGCAGTACATGGCGACCTGCCTAGCCGTGCTGGTGTTGCGCAAGAAAGAGAAAGCGCCCGAAGGTGCTTTTGTCACGCCGTTTGGACCGCTGATTCCAATCTTGGCGCTGACCGGCTGCTTTGGCTTCTTGCTGTCAGTGGGCTTTAGCGAGCTAAAGTTGGCCGCTGGCATGATCCTGGTTGGCCTGCTCTTTGGGTTGGTCTGGCGCCGACGGCAAAAGCAACCGCAGGCGTAGTCGAAAGTGCGATCCATTGAGGAGCCGACGCCCTCCACAGTGGGGACATTCGACTCAGCCCGCCAGCGTCCAAGGCATCTGCTGCTCACTCCGGAGTCGGGGCTGATGGAGCTGCTGGTGTCGCTTACGCAGACCGAGGCTCCGGGCATCTTATCAACGGTAACGCTCTCGCCACAGCAGGCGGCGGAACTGCGCATCCGGCTGACCCAGCCCCCGACGGTACGACGGCCCCTGCACCCGCTGCTGGCGCGCTCAACGGTCATCTTGCAGCGCAGCGTCGATAGCTATCAGCGCAAAAACCAAGTTGTTGCCGAGCTTGGAGACTGGGCGCGCAATCAGCGCCTGGCTGACCGGCACGCCGCTGCGCTGGAGCAAGCCGTGGACGAGATGCTGCTTAATGCGCTCTACAGCGCGCCGCGCGACGCCCAGGGCAATTCAAAGTATGCAGAGCTCTCAACCGCCGAGCGCGCACGCCACCAAGCCCCGCCCGCCGAGCAAGCCCTGGTGCGCTTTGGCTGCGACGCTCACCGCCTGGTTGTTGCCGTCCGCGATCCTTTTGGCGCCCTGCAAGTAGGCACCGTGCTGCGATACCTGCTTCACTGCGCACAAAGTCAGCAGCAACGAAAGACTCCGCTAGAGAACAAGACCAGCGGTGCCGGCGTGGGGCTGTTTCTAATCGCAACCTCAGCCAGCGAGCTGATCTTTCGCCTACATCCCCAGCGCTGTACCGAGCTGGTCTTTTGCCTATATCGCGACCGTCCGCGCCCACTGCGTGCGCTGCTGTTTGACACCAGCCAGGACCCTGACAGCTCAGCCAGCTAGGAACGCGCTCTTAAGCGGATTTGCTGTCCCAGTAGAACACCGTGATTGCCAAGCAGTGAAACGCCTCGTCGCTGGATTGAGTGACCACGGTATCCACGACTTGCAAGTGCGGATGCAGCGCCAGCCAGGTCGTGACCTTGTCACCCAGAGCCTCACGCTCCTGCGCCATCGTCGCTGAGAACACCCTCAGACCGTTAAATTTGTTCCGATCGTTCTGTGGCATCGGCGAAACACCCTCGGGCGAAGCAACCCGAATAGCGGCGGCAGCACTTTTGACCTGAACGGCGAACTAGACCGTGCGAGCCAGGTCTAAAATCTCCGCTTTCCCGAGTAGACGATTTGTACTCTTGGCCAGACCCATGATCTGCTTTACCAACGCCGGCTCAGGCGGCAGCCCATTTTTTCGCAGCCAGTACATCACGTTGGACTCGCCGGACATGGGACCGATCTCGATCTCCTGCTGACGACCAAACAGCGCTGCTGGCACGCTTGAGTAAATGCGATCCGCCAAAAAGGCATCGCCTTTGCGCTCAGCCTTGATGATGGCAGCAGCATGCACGCCCGTCGCAGTGCGAAACGCATCTTCGCCCAGCACCGGGTAGTTGTAGGGAATCGGCACGTTGCACGCGCGTGAGACCAGCTGCGCTAGCTCCACCAGCTTGCTTAGATCACGACCCTCGGGCAGCGCGCCCATCAGATACAAGTTCACCAAGATCTGATCGATGGCGGCATTGCCCACGCGCTCGCCGATGCCCAAGACGGTGCCGTGTACCCGATCTGCGCCACAGCGCAGCGCCCACAGCGCATTGATCACGCCCAAGCCGCGGTCATTGTGACCATGCCAGTCGATGCCAATCTTGCCCGACAGGCCCATGCCATCGATCACAGAGCGCGTAAAACCAAGCAGGCTACTAACTCCAGCCGGGGTCGCGTGTCCGACGGTATCGCAGATGCACAAACGCTGCGAGCCATGGTCCAGTGCATTTTTGAACAGGCTCGCCAGCATCTCGGGACGGGCGCGCGTCGTATCTTCGGTGACGTAGGTACACGGCAGGCCGTTTTGCACCGAGAAGTCGATCGCCTCAGCGGACAGCTTGAGCATCCGCGCCTCGTCCCAGTCTTCGGCGTACAGCCGAATTGGCGAGGAGCCGATAAAGGTCATGACCTCCACCGCAACGCCGGTGCGCTGCGCGATTTCGGCGATGGGACGGATGTCATTTAGGTGCGTGCGTGCAGCGCAGGCGGGCCTGATGCGTAGCTTGCAGTCGGCAATCTCTTTGACCAGACGCACTCCGTCTTCCAAGGCACGCGGCCCGGCACCGGGAAGGCTGAGATCTAAGTACTCGATGCCCAGCTGGTCGAGCAGATGCACGATCTGCAGCTTGTCTTCGATGCTGGGATCGTGAACCGATGGCGACTGGATGCCGTCGCGCAGCGTCTCGTCAAAGAGCGAAAAGCCCGGCGGGACCAGCGGCACCGCAGCGTCACGAGTATTCCAGTCGTAGATGATGTCTGACGCAGGCTGTGCAGTGCTTTTCATGATCCCACCTTGCTCTGATTAGACCGACTCGACGGCGACGGCGATTCCTTGGCCACCGCCGATGCAGGCGGCACCAATGGCGCGCTTGCCGCCACGACGACGTAGCTCGTGGACCAAGTGGGCAGTGATACGCGCGCCCGAGGCTCCCAGGGGATGGCCCAGCGCAATTGCACCGCCATTTACGTTGGTCTGCGCACGTGGCAGGCCCAGCTCTTTTTCAACCGCTAGGAACTGCGGCGCAAAGGCCTCGTTGACGTCGAACAAGTCGTAATCGGCCAGCGTGGTCCCCGAGACCGCTAGCAGCTTCTGAATCGCAGGCACCGGGCCGATTCCCATCACCGTCGGGTCACAGCCCGCAATTCCCCACGCCGTCAGCTTGGCCAGCGGCTTGTAACCCTTGGCCTCTGCCGTCTGACGCGAGACCAAGATCAGCGCCGCTGCACCATCGCAAATCCCCGACGCATTGCCCGCGGTCACGGTGCCGTCTTTCTTAAACACCGGCGGCAGCTTGGCCAGGCCTTCAATCACCGTCTGGGGCCGCGGGTGCTCATCGGTTGCAAAGCGCACCGGACCCTTCTTGCTTGGGATGTCCAGCGGCGCAATCTCAGCCTGGAACACGCCCGCTTGGTTGGCCTGGTGCCAGCGCTGCTGCGAGAGCAGACCAAACGCATCACACTCGGCACGGCTGATCTGGTACTGCTCGGCGAGCTTCTCGGCGGTCATCGCCATCGGCATGCCGGTAAAGCTGTCGGTGAGCGCGTCCCACAAGGTGTCGCCGATGTTAGACGGCTTGCCAAAGGGTAGCCCGGTGCGCGCGCCGCGAATCACGTGCGGAGCCTGCGACATCGACTCAGTGCCACCGCACAGCACGGCTTCAGCTTGACCCAGCAGGATCTGCTCTGCCGCCGACACCACCGCCTGAAAGCCCGAGCCACACAGCCGATTCAGGGTCAGCGCTGGAGCTGGAATCGGAACCCCGGCCCGCAGCCCGATGTGGCGCGCCAAGTAAATAGCATCAGCGGAGGTCTGCATAACATTGCCAAAGACCACCTGATCTATGTCGCCCGCCGAGACGGCCCCCGCCTCCAGCGCTGCCTTGGCCGCATGGACTGCAAGGTCGGTCGCGGTGAAGTCTTTGAGCGTGCCGTTGAACGTGCCAAACGCCGTTCGCTTGGCGGCCACAATCCAAATCTCGCGCGCATTCCAGGTCTTACCGTGTGCTACGTGCATCGAATTCCTCGTCGGCACCAAAGGGGCCGTGTGTAGTGTTCTGGCGAAAAAGTTGCCCATCATAAGGGCGGGCATTTTTGCTCGTCAATACAAGCACCGCATTGCGCATCCCGAAGTCGCAAAAACCGCGCGCTCGACCGCAGCCCGCGTCGGCTCTCCGCTGGTTAAAGTGCGCGGCCAGCTGGGCCACTGCTTGAGTATATTTGTGACGCGGCTGGGTAAGACAGCTGTGCTAAAACAGGGCTTGGTTCCAGCTACTAAGCTGTGCCGACGAGCGCTGGTCAACGGCGCAAGCAACATCGCAGCAAGGAGATGACGACATGGCCTTTAACGGCGTGAAAGTCTTTTCAGCCACCAAAGCGCGCGAGCGAGAAGAGCTAGGTGAGCACATCACCCGCTGGCTGCGCGCCAACGCAGACATCCGCATCGTGGACAAGGTCGTTACGCAAAGCTCCGACCGCGAGTTTCACTGCCTGACCATCACTCTGTTTTTTCAAAGCGACGCAGCGACTTAACCAGTTGCAATGGCAGTAACCCACCAGCTCTGTTGTGGAGCTGGCGCGCCTGCATGCGACCCGTAGCGACAGCACCGCAGTCTCGCCCCTAAGTCTGCAGTCGTCCTTATTCTGATCTGGTGCCTTTTCGCAGCGCCCGCTCCACTAGCTTCATACGATCCTGACCAAAAAACAGCAGGGGCTCGCCATGTGACTGCGGTATGCGAAAAGTTGGCACCCCAAACACGCCAGCGCGCTCAGCAGCGAGGGTGTTTTCCTGCAGCTTCTCTTTTACTTCTGGCTCACTGGTCCGCGATAAAAGCTCGATGGGCAGACCGGCTTCGCGCAGCGCTGCTTCGAGTATCGACGGATCATTGAGGTCGGCATCGGCAACCCAGTAAGCGCGAAACAAAGCATGTGAGAGCTGCGGTGTCCGCTCTCCAGCAAGCATGAGCAGCCGCTGCGCAGTCACCGTCATCATTGGAAACTGCGTCGGAAAATGAAACGGCTGGTCGTAGTGATGGGCCCAGCGCGCCAGGTCTTCTAGCGTGTGCCGACGCTTGCTCGGGGAGTATGCCGACAGCGGCACCATCGGCGTACCAAGGCTACGAAATAACCCGCCAAGCAAGATGGGGTGCCAGTCCACAACCGCGCCACAGTGCTCGGCCAGCTGCTCAATCTGCGTCGATGCTAAGTAAGCAAACGGGCTGGCCACGTCATAGAAAAACTGCAGCCGTCGCGCCTGATTGGCGATGGGGAAGGAGCGCGTCAGCACCGCCTCGCGAATCGACAGCGCAGGCTGGGGCGCATCCTGAACCTCTTCGTCTTCCATGCGCAGGGGATGATGTCGCAGCGCGGCCTCAACAAAGTGCAGGCGATCTTGACCAAAAAACAGGCGCGGGCCGGTGTGGCTATCCACCACAAAGGTAGGCACGCCGAATACGCCCGCCTGGATCGCCTCATCGGTGCGACGTCTTAGCTCTGCGGCCACATCGGCGCGCTGCAGACCCAGCAAGGCGGCCTCGGCAGGTAGCCCCACACTGGCCGCCAGCTGCGCCAAGACCTGATGAGAGGTGATGTCGAGCCCTTCGACCCAGTAAGCGCGATACAGCACCTTTACCAAGTCTGGCCACGCGGCTCGGGGCGCCCAGCACAAGAGCCGTAGCGCCTCAACGGTGCGACGCGGGTGCTCAGCAGGCATGCTCAGCGGTACTTGCAGATACTCAGCCCAGCGCTGCAGATCGCGCCTGGTCATCGCGGTCTTGACCTGCGGCCCCGCATTCGGCTCTGAGCCGAGAGCTTTTAGTACCCCGCCCAAGAGGATCGGTCGGTACTCAATAAAAGCATCCATGCGCTCGCACAGCGCCGGCAGCTGCAGCGAGGCCAAGTACGCGTACGGACAAACAAAGTCGAAAT
>JAGNNG010000141.1 GCA_017990795.1 Deltaproteobacteria bacterium | reverse complement strand
GGGCAGTTGTCGCAGGCATCACCCGCTTGATCGCGATCCTGGTCCGCCTGATCTGGGTTTGCCACCATGACGCAGTTGTCACAAAGATCAGGAAAGCCATCACTGTCTGTATCCGGCCCGCCACCCACGCGAGTAGGACAGACATCGCAGGCATCCCCAAGCCCGTCACTGTCGCCGTCCTTTTGATCCGGGTTGGCTAGCGCCGGGCAGTTGTCGCAGGGGTTGCCAATACCGTCGCCATCATCGTCCTTCTGATCGCTGTTCTTTAGAGCAACGCAGTTGTCACAGGCATCGCCCTGACCATCCCCATCCGTGTCCTTTGCCAGCGTGGCCGAGCACTGCGCAGCAAGCCCCATTCCCGGAGCCACATAGTCGTCGCAACGTCGCGTCGGAGGATTGGCCCCCGTGCACTTGTTGCCATTGGTCATAAAGTCAACGCAGTCCATCTCGTCGGTGCGACTGATGCCGTTGCAGTTGACGTCGTCTGCTTTGGCAAATGCAGGGTCAGCCGCCAGCGCAAGCAGTGCCCACGCAGCTACAGCCACAAGCAAACACAGCCCGCTCCGCACAGGCGACTTGGCCGCAAGCGGCAGCGTAAAAGACCCAGAAGCAGCGGGGTTTAAGCAGGCAGGCATGTTCTCAGAAGCTCCTGTCAGCGGATTCAAAAGCGCGCTCAAACGACAAGGCATATATTTGTATTATAAATTACTTATTATTGATCATCATAAAGAATTTTCGCCAGTTACGGCAAGTGGTTGCTTTCCTAAGAAAATGAATCAGCCTCTGATTTTCTGATTTTCGTCTCTCGGGAACTGGATATTGACGACGAAAAAATCAGTTATATCGAAAACTAAATATGTGAAATAATGTTGCTGCCCACCTGTAGGCGCAGGTGTAGGCACCAGTTGCTCGCCTGGAGGAAACACCGTGGTTCCGACGGATCGTTTAGGTCGCATGGCCAGTCCCCTGACTCGCTTCGCTGTTGCTGCTGCCGTGACACTGGCAATGGCGACCCACAGCACAGAAGCAGCTGCGCAAGCGGTGGATCGCAACAACTTCCAGACCCCGACGTACGACATGCAGCTGTGGCGACCGGCGATCGACTCGCGTGGCTACGTCACAGTCAACTCGTCGCGAGTGCTGGGCCACCTCGACTTCTCGCTGGGTCTGGTGGGGACGTGGGCGTTCCAGCCGCTGCAGCTACAGACCGACGCCGGTTCTCTCTACGGTGGCTCGGGCGCGCCGGTCCAAACGACCCGTACGTTCTCTGTCGACCACTTGATCACGCCGCAGCTGCTGTTTGCCCTGGGCCTGTTCAAGTACGTTGAGATCGGCATCGGCGTCCCAGTCGGCATCGCCATCGGCAAGCGCCAGGTCTGCGACGCCAACGGCAACTGTAAGGGCTACGAGGAGCAGACCTCCAACACCAGCGACCAGCTGCGCTTCAGCCAGGTGATGATTGGCGACCTGCCGATCCACATCAAGGGCCGCATCCTCGACGTCGGCAGCATGCCGGTGGGCCTGGGCGCGATGCTGTCGGTGTACATCCCGCTGTCCAAGTTCGCCGACAACGGCGGCTACAAGACCTTCCTCGGGGAAAACAACGTCACGCTGCGTCCTCAGCTCCTCATCGACCGCGAGTGGGACAGCGGACGTCGCTTCCGCACCGCTCTGAACGTCGGTGCGCTGGTGCGCTTTGGCAGCGAGACCTTCACCGACATCGGCAAGAGCGTCGCCTTTGGCGCCAACGATCTGTGCTTCCCGACCGACCCACCGCCGACGATGACCAAGTGCAGCAGCAGCACGCTGGGTGGCACTGGTCTTTCGCGCAGCGTCGGCACGCAGGTGACCTTTGGCCTCGGCGTCGCCTTCGCAGTGGTGCCGCAGCGCTTTGACATCCTGGGTGAGGTCTACGGCTACGCCGACGTCACCGGCAACGCCAAGGCCCTGCCCATCGAGGCCTCCGGCGCAGTCAAGCTGTTCCTCGCCCGTAACTCCTTCCTAATGGCTGGCGCGGGCGCGGGTATCTACGGCAACGGCGGCGAGCAGACCGGCAGCCCACGCGTACGCGCCTTCCTGGGCTTTGTCTACGAGCCTCGCATCGGCGACCGCGACGGCGACGGCATCAAGGACAACGTCGATCAGTGTCCCGACGAGCCCGAGGACATCGATGACTTCGAGGATATCGACGGCTGCCCCGATCCCGATAACGACAAGGACGGCATCCCCGATACGCGCGACAAGTGCCCCAACGTGCCCGGAACTTGGGAGCACGCAGGCTGCCCGGTCGACGAAGATCGCGACGGCGACGGCATCCCCGACAGCAAAGACAAGTGCCCCGACGATCCCGAGGATCGCGACAACTTTGAAGACGACGACGGCTGCCCGGAGCTGGACAACGACAAGGACGGCATCCCGGACAACGACGACAAGTGCCCCAACGAGCCGGAGACCAAGAACGGCATCGATGACCAAGACGGCTGCCCCGACGGTCAGGACCGCGACCGCGACGGCATTCCCGACGAGCAGGACAAGTGCCCAGATCAGGCCGAGGACAAGGACGGCTTTGAGGACAACGACGGCTGCCCCGATCCGGACAACGACAAGGATCGCATCCCCGACAAGTTCGACAAATGTCCGAACGAGCCCGAGACCTATAACGGCGTCGAGGACGAGGACGGCTGCCCGGATGCCGAAAAGGGCCGCGTCATGGTCACCAGCGGCAAGATCATGATCCTCGACAAGGTGTACTTCGAGACCGGCAAGACGGCGATTAAGCCCATCAGCTTCCCGATCCTGGATGCGGTGGCGGCGACCCTCAAAGGCAATCCGCAGCTGGAGCTGCTGGAAATCCAAGGTCACGCCGACGAGCGCGGCAACGACAACACCAACCTGAAGCTGACCCAAGGCCGCGTGCAGTCGGTCAAAGAGTACCTGGTGAAAAAAGGCGTCGAAGACGGTCGCCTGATCGCCAAGGGCTACGGCGAGACCAAGCCGGTCTGCCAAGAGCACAACGAGACCTGCTGGGAGAAAAACCGCCGCGTCGAGTTCGTCATCCTCAAGCCCGCGCCTGAAGGCGGCGACTCCTCGTCGTCGGCACCAAGCGCCAGCTCTGCGCCCGCAGCACCCGCAGCCAAAGGCGGCGGTAAGAAAAAACGCGGCAAGTAATCGCCTGCATTTTCTCTCCCCGCCCCCGCAGCTAGCGGCCTACACTCGCAACAAGAAAAACATAGACCACTGACCCACCGCCGTAGCAGCTAGGCCCCGCCCACCAGCAAGGGCGGCCTAGCCTGCTAGCACAGCGGCGCGGTTTTTGTCGGGATGACACTGCGGTGATACGACCATGCTCGGGACTCTCCTTAGGCCAGACTACGAAAAGCTGATTCGGGACAAGGACTGGAAGACGCTGCGCGAAGAGTTCGCGGAGCTGGATCCACCTGACCTGGCCGAGATCCTGGAAGAGTTCCCCCTGCAGGACAGCGCGGTCGTGTTTCGCATGCTGCCGCGTGACTCGGCGGCGGTGATCTTTGAGTACCTGCCGCTGGAGATGCAGACCAAGCTGGTGCAGAGCCTGGCCGACGAGCAGCTAGTCAACCTGCTAAACGGCATGGCCCCCGACGATCGTACGCGCCTGTTCGAGGAGCTACCGCCCGAGGTCACCAAGCGCGCACTGGCCAGCCTGACGCCCAGTGAGCTGAAGATTGCGCGACAGCTTTTGGGGTATCCGGAGAACTCGGCGGGCCGCAGCATGACCCCCGAGTACGTGGCGATTCGACCGACCATGACGGCGGCGGAAGCGCTGACCTACATCCGCAAGCACGGCAAGGGCAGCGAGACCCTCAACGTCGTCTACGTCACCGACGACAAGGGCCGACTGCTAAACGACCTCAAGCTGGCGACCTTGGTGCTGGCCGATCCGACGACCAAAGTCGAGAACATGAACGACGGTCAGCTGTACAGCATGCTGGCCACGGCAGACCGCGAAGAAGTCGTCGCCACCTTCGAGAAGTACGACCGCGTGGCGCTGCCGGTGACCGATACGCGCGGCGTGCTGCTGGGGATTATCACCATCGACGACGTGCTCGATGTTGCCGAGGAAGAGGCGACCGAGGACATCCAGAAGCTCGGCGGTATGCAGGCCCTGGAAGCGCCGTATATGGACAGTCCATTTATGGACATGATCAAAAAGCGCGCGGGCTGGCTGCTGGTGCTGTTCGTCGGCGAGATGTTTACCGCGACGGCCATGAGCTACTTTGAAGCCGAGATCGCGCGCGCGGTGGTCCTGGCGCTGTTTATCCCGCTCATCATCAGCAGCGGCGGTAACTCTGGCTCGCAGGCGACGTCGCTGATCATCCGCTCGCTGGCCTTGCGAGAGCTTGAGCACAACGACTGGCCCCGCGTCCTGCGCCGCGAGCTAATGAGCGGTCTGGTCCTGGGCTCGATCCTGGGCACGATTGGCTTTTTGCGCATCGTGCTGTGGCCCACGCGCGTCGCCGTCTACGGCCCCCACTACTTCCCCATCGCCATCGCCGTGTCGATGAGCCTGATCGGCGTGGTGCTGTTTGGCACCGTCTGTGGCTCGATGCTGCCGTTTATCCTGCGCCGCTTTGGTCTAGACCCTGCTGCCGCCTCCGCGCCGTTTGTCGCCACGCTGGTCGACGTCAGCGGCCTGCTGATCTACTTCAGCATGGCGAGCATCGTACTGCGCGGCATCCTGCTTTAGCAGGACCGGCCACAGCCGACCATGGACCGGGCTGGCGGGGACAACCCCAATGGCCCTAGAGCGGCACGCGGTGGGACTGTTCCGGGGCACGCTGGGACTGCTCTGGGGTACGCTGGGACTGCTCTGGGGTACGCTGGGACTGCTCTGGGCGTGCTGGGACTGACCTTGGGGGCGCTGGGACTGCTCTGGGTACGCTGGGGGCTGCCTTGGGGGCGCTGCGACACTACCTAACCACTGCGGCGACTCAACTAACCTCTGCGGCGACTCAACCTAGGGGTTCGCCGACACAGCCTAGCGCTTCGCCGACATAGCCTTGGGGCTCCTCCGACACGGCCTAGCGCTTCGCCGACATAGCCTTGGGCTTCGCCGACACTGCCTAGCGCTTCGCCGACATAGCCTTGGTCCTGCGGCAACCTAGCCTCGGCGCTCGGCGACCTAGTTTAGCTTGCCGCCGAAGCCTCCGGTCCGACCGCAGAGGCCAGGATGCCAAGCCTGCGGCTACTCGATCTTGAGGCGCGACTTCACTTCGTCGACCAGCTTCCGGGGCGAGATCGGCTTGGACAGATAGCCGTCGCAGCCTGCGGCCAGGGCCCGCTCTTGATCGCCGCGCATCGCATGCGCCGTCAGCGCCAGGATGATGATGTGCTGCGTCTTTTCATCTGCCTTGAGCAGCCGCGAGCACTCCCAGCCATCGATCACCGGGATCGACAAGTCCATCAGGATCAAGTCCGGCAGGTGCTCCCGCGCTTCACGCAGCGCTTCATCGCCGCTGGCGGCCATGCGCACGGTAAAGCCGTTGTGACGCAAGATGGTGTCAAAGATGCGCTGGTTGTGGATGTCGTCATCCACCAGCAGGACGGTATAGGGCTTGGGCAGAGCGGTCGTCACGGGCTTACTCTCTTACGCGCGGGAAGGCTCGGATAGGGATTTTCCGGCCCAGCTGCCATCAGGCGGCGCGATTACAGGGTTGCTATCAGAATCAGGCCCACGGGAGGCCGGTGCAGACAGTACCGGGTCTAGCGGCAACCGCAAAGTGAAGCAAGAGCCAACCCCGAGTGTGCTCTCCACTTTGATCTCGGCGCCCATCATGGCGGCCAGTCTGCGCGCAATCGCCAGCCCGAGCCCAGTGCCCCCAAAGCGGCG
>JAGNNG010000140.1 GCA_017990795.1 Deltaproteobacteria bacterium | reverse complement strand
TGACAGCTTCTTGGTCTTGGCTTTCACGGTGACGGCTCCTTCGTGACGGTCCTGCGTATGCGCTCACGATGACCTAGAACGACGCGGTGAGCAACCCCGGATGCGTGGCTGCTGCTGTCGCTGCGTCATGCAGCACAGGGGTCTATGCTGCCGGTGGCAGAAGGCCGCGCTGCCCCGCGAAATATTCGCGCATGACCTGAGTATGCAGAGGAAACGCCAGCTCCAGCTGCGCCGCTTCAGCTGCGCGCACGATGACACACTCAGAGGTCTCGCTGGTTGGCTGGAAGCTCGCTAGCACCTCTGCTCCGCGCGCCTGCGCAAGGCCAAAGATCAGCACCGTTCCGTCGGGAGCAGACAGTACACGCTGCTCGCGCAGCTCCTGCCAGTCGATCTCAATCTGCGCTTCCTCACGCAGCTCGCGGGCGGCGGCTTGCTGCCAGGACTCGGGGATCTCGATAAAACCACCCGGCAGCGCCAGCTGACCACGACGAGGTTCGATGCCGCGCCGAATCAGCAGCAGCCCGCCATCGACCGGAAGCAGCACCACCGCGACGGGCACCGGGTTGCGATAGCTGGTCGCGCCGCAGCCGTGGCAAGTACGCGGCCACGGCTGCGCCTCTGCAAAGCGACCGCCACAGAACCCACAGTGAGAGTTTCGCACAGGCTTAGTCATTTGAAGATTTATAACCTTTTTATCACTGTGCTTATTGCGCAATGCTAAGCAGCACTGAAACCACGCCCAGTAGGCCACTAGCAACCATTAAATCCGGGCGGCCAGCAAGATCTTTATCACGATCTAAGTTGCCAATCGCTACCGCTCCCGGTGCTGCCTTGACGGTATATTGACGGGCTTGGCCCAAGTTGCCGCTTCCATCATTGATAAATACACTGATCTGCGTGTTGTCTTTGTCGCGCATATCAGCTACGCGATATTTTGTAGATACCACCAAGTCGGGTTTGCCATCGCCGCTGACATCTGCTGCAGTTACAGAATAAGGATAAGGTCCAACACCATAATAAATGGGTTTAACCTCGACATCGCCTTTGAGCTTTCCTAAAAGCACAGCGATCACTCCGGCATCGTTGCAGCTAACGGCCAAGTCTTGCTTCTTATCATTGTTGACATCAAATCCATCAATACCGGTCAGAATGCACGGCAAAGTCTTTTGATAAACCGTGCCGCTGCCGGACAAGATTATTTGTAGGTTATTCATGCCATTTGTCGGCTGAGAGATAACTACATAGTCATCTTTTTTATCGCCATCCATATCGTATGGCAGTACCGCCACGGGCTTTTCGATGTTGGGCATTAACACCGCTGCCGCATCAAATCTTGGTAAATTGCCATTGGGGCCTGAGTTTTTGAAGTAACCAACGGCATTGAACTGATTTGACCAGTAGAAAATATCCTGCTTTTGGTCGTTGTTATAATCGCCCAATGCTAATCCGCTGATTCCTGCCGCTGTAAAGTTTAAACTGGCATTTCCTTGAGTATCGCCATTAAACGAACCATCGCCTTTGCCTAGCCAGATCAGGATTTTTTGTGTTCCTGGCGCGGCAATCACTAAATCGAGAATCTTATCTCCATTTAAATCAGCCGCAGCAACGCTGGTGGGACCTGATAAGTCTGTTGATGGCTTTACGTAGGCGGGAGGGCTGAATTTTCCATCACCAAGGCCAATTAATATACCAACAGAGTTATCCCCTTGATTGGCAACCGCCGCATCGGTGCGACCATCGCCATTAAAATCTCCCAGGGCGATGCTGTTTGGATTGCTATTGGCGGGAAAAGAAATCTCTGACGGTGCCCCAAAGTCGAGCTGGCTGAAGTTATAGGAGAATGCGCCGCTTAACACCGTTTGTTGGCCATCGGGATTGCGTACGGTGATGGTGGCAGGACCAGCCTTGCCAATGCGCGGTGGCAGAGTGGCAATCAGCTGCGTCGGAGAAACCCAAGCGGTCAAGGTTGCCGGCGTACCGTCAAACGCCACCTGTAGGCCCTGACCAGAGACGAAGTCGGTGCCGTTGACAGCGACGATGATGCCGCCCGAAGTGGGGCCCGTGTCAGGTACCGCAGAGACAGGAGTCGGCGCCGGATCGATGGTGCATGGCGGCTTGCTACAGGAAAAGGCCGCAAGCGTGACTGTCGCTGCGCTGCGCGAGCCTGCGACTAGCTCGGCGGTGGTGTCGCCGCGTAGCACCGCAGTGCCGGCATGTAGCCCCTGCGCCGTGATTGAGACTGCGCTCGTGCCTGCCGACTCAAAGCTCAGCGGCAGCAGGGCGGGCAGCGTCGAGACATCCCGCTCAAAGCGGTGGGAGACGCCGGGCCCGCTGATGCGGATCTGCACCGTCTCGACGGGGGAGCCGTCGCCTTCGATGCGTAGGGCCAGGCAGGTGCCGCTCTCGGAAGCGCAGGGGTCGGGGCCAGAGCTGCAGCTAAGTGCGCTCAGCGCCAGAGCGCCGAGAGCCAGTCGCGACGCGAAGGCCATCGTCTTTAATCGTTGCATCATGGGATTCTCTCCACGCGCAGGACGGGCGGGTCGCTGGGGCGCGTAAGTAACACAGCAGTGGTGGTGACAGCCGCTATCGCAACCACACCCGCTCCGACTGCCAGCCAGATCGGCCACCGTCGCGGCGGCGGGCTGTCAGCGGTACGACTTGGGGTTGCGCTGGCCTGAGAAAAATCAAACGCTCCACGAGGCTGCGTTTGGGCCGTCTGCTGGGCCGCCTCGGCGCGCATCTTTTCGATCTGCTCGGCGGCCTGGGCTTTTTCGGCGGGGTCTTTGACCAGCAGGTTGTACATCTCAAAGAAGCGCAGGGCTTCGTGAGGACGCTGCGCCGCCTTGTGCGAAAGGCCGATGTTGTACAAAAAGTCGGGCAGCGGCTCCTCGTGGAACGCGGCCTGAAAGGACGTAATCGCGCTGTCGTACTGGCCTTTTTTGAACCAGTTGGTCCCGGTCTCGTAAAAAAGCTGCGCCTTTTGGCGGTCTGCCAAAGCCCTACCAGGGAGAGCGAGGCAGCAAAGCACCGCCACAATAAGCGCGAAAGGAACCGCCGGTCGTCGCATCGAGTTTGCCTTAGAGCAGGGAGTCATGCGCGGTCTACGCAGAGCTATCCAAGCGTGCATTTTATCAGTCGAGCGGACCTTTTCGCAATCTCTGCGCGCGCTTTATGCCGTCGCTGCGACTTGAGCCAGAGCGGTGCCAGGTAGCGGCGCTGGTGTGTGTGGGTCGATGGCTGATGGCATTGGTGCAGCGGTCTGGCCTAAACTTGGAACCATGCGTGATGTGCCAGGGATGTGCGTGCGTGGGTGGCCGCAGAGTCGCCATCAGAGGACTGCTGTACCCGTGCGCTTTGGATGGTGGCAGCGGCTTGGTCTTGGGGTTGTGGTCGGGGCCGTGTTTGTCTTGGCACTGGTTGCAGACCAGGGCGTAGCCGCGGGGGAGGTGGCAAGTTCGACAGCAGCTCCGCCTCCGGCGTCTGCGACTGCCGCGCCGCCACCTGCTGAGCCTTCCGCTTTGTCGAGGCCAGCCCAGAGTGCCTGCGACGCTGCGCGCTGCGAGGTGGATGCTTGTACTCGCGAGCTGCTACTGCAGTCTCCATCGACGGCGCTGAACACGCTTCGAGTGGTGCCGCAGGCAAAAGACGGGCAGATGACAGGGATGCGGCTGTTTGGCATTCGCCCGACGTCGGTGTGGGCCAAGCTCGGGCTGCGCAACAGTGACCTGGTGATCGCGATCAATGGCCACGCGCTAAGCAACCCGACGCAGGCCCTGGAAGCCTACTCAGAGGTCAAAGATGCCGACCGCTTCACCGTCGAGCTAGAGCGTGCAGGCGTGACCCAGATTCGCGCCTATTTCGTGAAAAAACTTCCCGCTGGAACAGATGCTGCCAAGGCGTGTCCGGAGCTGGCCGCAGCTACTGGCGGTGAGTCTGATGCCCTGGCAGCCAAGCCTCAGCCCTCTACGCTTTCTACCAGTCCGGTTGTGCGGCCCGCGGACAAGCTGCCACCAGTCGTGACGAAGGGAATCAAGTGCCAAGGCAGCAAGTGCACGATTACGCGGGCGGCGCTGGAGGCGGTGCTGGGGGACCCGTCGCTGACCTCACGCAGTGCGCGGCTGGTACCGACGCTGATAAATGGGCAGGTGGCGGGCTTTAAGGTACTTGCCATTCGTCCGGCGAGCCTGTTTGCGCTCCTCGGCCTACTAAACGGCGACCTGATTCGTCGCATCAGCGGCTTTGACTTGAACTCTCCCGAGCGGGCGCTAGAGGCCTACACCAAAGTTCGCAATGCCAAGACGATCCCGCTGGAGCTTACCCGCCGAGGCGCTGAGATGACGCTGACCTACGTCATCGGTCAGTAGCTCTCGGCTGGGCGGGTCGCTGTTGGCTAGCGGCCTCCGTCGGGCTTAATGCGCAGGTACGGAGCCAGCGCCTGCTGCATCGCTCGCGTCTGCTCAGGCTTCTTGCTGCTGACGTTGCGCTGCTGCGTTGCGTCGTCGGCCAGGCTGTAAAGCTCGGTCAGGTTGTCGGTGTACTTGGCGTAGATGGCTAGCTCCTCACCACCGACGGTGTTGATCAGGACGCGCTCGTTTTTCTGCCACGCTGTACACGGCAGCATCTCGGCGTAAGCGGGCGGAATCGGGCCCGGTGTCGCCTCTCCGCGCATCGCCGCCAAAAGCGAGCGCCCGCGAAAGCTCCCCGGTCGCGCCACGCCCGCCAGCTCCAGCACCGTCGGAGCCATATCAATCAGCATCGCCCGCTCGGTGACCACGCGCGGCGTCATGCCCGGCACGTAGATCAGCAGCGGCACTTTCAGCACCTCGTTATAAAGCGCCTCGCCGTGAAAGTAGAGCGCCTCGCCGCCCAGCTTGTGCTCGCCAAACGCCTCGCCGTGATCGGAGAACACCACCACCGCCGTGTTCTCTGCCAGCCCCGCCGCGCGCAAGCCATCCAGGATCTTGCCGACGTGCTGGTCGGTGAACTTGACCTCGGCATCGTAGCGCTCTTGTACGTACTTAAAGCCTTTGCCGACGGGAAACTCGGGGTGATCCATGTACGTGCTGTGCGGTCCAAACAGGTGCGTCCACAGCACCGCGCGCTCTTTGGGCTGCTTGTCGGTGGCTCCGGGCTGCTTGCCCAGCGCCTTTAGGCGGTCGAGCACCCGCGCCGTAATACGCGGCTCCGCAATGTCGGTGTTTGAGTCATGAAGGTTCGTCGCCCCGTCGTTGTGATACTCCGCAAAGCCCTTGCTAAGCCCGGTCTTGGGGTCGAGGTAAAAGTGCGAAAACACGCCGATGTTGCGATAGCCAGCGCCCTGCAGCGCGGTAAACAGCGTCGGGTCCTTACCGGTCAGCGGCGAAAAGTTCAGCGACTGCTTAACGAAGTGAACCTCAGACGGAAAGCGCGAGGTCAGAAACGAGGGGAAGCTGCGCGGCGTGTTCGGGGCCTGCGCGTAGACCTGGGTAAAGTGCACCGCGCGGCCAGCCAGCTCGGCCAAGCGGGGCGCGCTCTGCGGACGGATGCGGTCCGCGCGCAGGGTATCGATGGTGATGATCAGCCAGTGACCACGCCACTGCGCTGCAGCTGCCACCCCAGCCGCCGCTGGAATGCTTGGCGGAGTCGCTTCGGGACTTTTGGGCGCGCTCGGATTTTCCGGTGGCGGAGTCGGTGCCTCGACGACTTTTTCGGCATCGCTACCGTCGCAGTCTTGATCGATGCCATCGCCAGGAACGTCTTCCGCACCCGGATATACGTCGGCGCGCTTGTCATCGCAGTCGCCGCCGCCCAGCCGACTGGAGTAGCCGTCGCCATCGTGGTCAAAAAAGCCGCGAGCCCGCTTCAGCAGGACTTTGGCACCAGCCGTCTCCTC
>JAGNNG010000139.1 GCA_017990795.1 Deltaproteobacteria bacterium | reverse complement strand
AGCGACGGAATCAGCAGCACGTCATCCTGGTCGGTTCCCATCGCCGACTGACCCTTGGCGGCCAGCACGCCAATGACATCGCAGGGCATCTGCTTGACGCGGATCTGCTGTCCCACCGGATCGGAGTCGCCAAACAGATTCTGCGCAACGGTTTGCCCGATCACGCAGACCTTGGCTGCAGTGTCGTTGTCCGTCGCTGTGTAAAAGCGTCCGCGTGCAATCGGCCAGTCGCGGATCAGCACATACTCCGGGGTGGTGCCGATGACCTGCGTGGACCAGTTGAGGTTGGCGCTGATGATCTGCGTCGAAGTACGGTCGACGGGGACGGCATAGCGTACAGCGCGCGCTGCCAGCAGGGCCTCCACATCCTCGCGCAGCAGCGGGCGACCGGTGCCAGCTCCGCCGCTAAAGCCGCCTTGCACCGAGGCTCCCGGGATGATCATGATGATGCTGGAGCCCATCGAGGCGATTTGCTGCGCGATCATCTTGCGCGCGCCTTCTCCTGTGACGACGGTGACGATTAAGGCGGCGACCCCGATGATCACGCCCAGCGCGGTCAGCATCGAGCGCATCCGATTGCGAAGCAGGCTGCGTAAGGCCAGACGCAGCGCCATGATCCACATCATGAGGCGACCTCCGTCTCTTCGGTCCAGGCGGCTAGGTCTGCTGCCGCCGAGCGCGGATGCACGACCTCATCAGAGCGAATGCGGCCATCTTTGACCAGCAGCTTGCGGCTGGCGTAGGCGGCAATGTCGGACTCGTGCGTGACGACCAAGATGGTGAGCCCTTCGCGATTGAGCTCTTGCAGCAAGGCCATCACTTCCAGCGACGTGCGTGAGTCGAGGTTTCCCGTCGGTTCATCTGCGAGCAACAGCATCGGTCGATTGACGAGCGCGCGGGCGATGGCTACACGCTGCTGCTGACCCCCCGAGAGCTGCGCGGGCGTATGGTCGGCGCGGGCCCCGATACCGACGCGATTGAGCGACTCCATGGCACGCTGCTTCCGCTCGGTGGCGGGGGTTCCTGAGTACAGCAGGGGCAGCTCGACATTTTCCAGGGCGCTGGTCCGCGCCAGCAGGTTAAAGCCTTGGAAAACAAAGCCGATGGTGCGTAGACGAACGCCTGCCAGCTCGTCTCGATCGAGCTTGGCGACATCTTGGCCCAGCAGAAAATAGGACCCTGAAGTGGGCCGATCCAAGCAGCCCAACGTGTTCATCAGCGTCGATTTCCCCGAGCCGCTGGGTCCCATGATGGCCACCAGCTCGCCGTGGTTGATCTGCAGATCGACGCCCCGCAGCGCGGTCACTGCTTCTTCGCCGCGACGATAGACCTTGGTGATCTTCGCCAGCTGGATGACCGGCTCAGAATCCGCCACGACGCATGCCTCCGCTGCCTGCTGCACCGGCTGCGGGCCTTGGACCACCTGCTGCGGCGCTGCTTCCACCCGCTGGCTTGGGCGAGTCCGTGACCACCACTTGGTTTTCTTCTAGCCCGCTTACCACCTCGGTAAACTGACCGTCGCTAATCCCGATCATGATCGGCTTCATCTTTACCGATTCACCGTCGGGAACAAACACTCTCGCCGGGAGTTCACGCGGCATGCCGTTGGCCCCGAGCGTCTCTGTTTTCTGTGCCGATTCGCCACCTTTGCCGCTGCCGTCGGGACGCTTGCGCCCACCGGGACGTCGGCTCTCGCCACCGGCTGCTGGATCCGCTGTTGCGGTCGTGGGTGCGCGATCTAGCCGAGGCTTAAATCGCAGGGCCGCATTCGGAATTAGCAGGGCATTGTCGCGACGGGCAATCTCGAGGCGCACATTTGCGGTCATGCCGGGCTTTAGCAGCAGCTCTGTGTTGTCTACCTCAAGCACGACGACATAGGTGACGACGTTTTGCACCGTCTGCGCCGCATTGCGTACCTGCGAGACCTTGGCGGCAAACTTCTTTCCGCGAAACGCATCGACGGTAAACTGCGCTGTGGTGCCAACCTGCATGTAGCCGATGTCGGCTTCGTCCACGTTGGCTAGGACCTGCATTTTGCGGAGATCCTCGGCGATGGTGAACAAGTTCGGCGCTTGAAATGAAGCAACGACGGCTTGTCCAAGCTCGACATTGCGGGCAATCACAACCCCGTCTACAGGCGAGAGAATCACCGAGTTTTTTAGGTCCAAGTGAACCTTGTCGAGCGCAGCCTGTGCCAGCTTGATCCCTGCTTCTGCCGCCGAGAGGCTGGCCTTGGAGCTCAGCTCCTGCGCCACCGCTGTGTCGCGCTCGGACATCGAGATGTAGTTTTTCTCGGCCAGCGAGCGCGCCCGACTGGCAATTAGAGCCGCATTGTGCGCGTCCGCCCGGGCTCGCAACACCTGCGCTTGCGCCGACGCCATATTGGCTTCCTCGCGCTTGACCGCGACTTGAAACAGGGCCGGATCCAGTTCCAGCAGGACCTGGCCCTTTTTGACTTGGCTGTTGTAGTCGGCGTGCAGCTTCCAAACGATGCCAGACACCTGCGAGCCCACCGGCGAGGTCACCAGCGGCTGCAGAGTGCCGGTGGCGCTGACTACCTGCTGGATATTGCCCCGGGTTACGGTTTGGGTGACCCACTTGGGCGGGGGCTGCTTCCCGAAAAACAAGAAATAGCCGCCAGTTAGGAGTCCTCCTAGCACTAGGACTGCAATCAGCCAACGCCAGGGAGATCGTTTTACGGGAGCGGTTAGGGTCATGGTTGCTGACTCGACAGTCTAGGGGCTTCGGAAGTGTTGTCTGAGGACGGCCTGCTCTGACGCGGAACCAGCTGACCGAGCTGCCACTGGAGGTTGGCGCGAGCCAAGGCCAGGGAGTACTCCGCGTTTACTCGCTGAGCGCGGGCCGAGGTTGCGGAGATCTGTGAGTCGCCCAGCTCGATGGCGTTGCCGACGCCTGCTTTGTAGCGGCCACTGGCCATCTGCTGCTGCTTGTCTGCTTGAAACTGTAGCGACAAGGCGGCTTGGACGCTCTCTCGGGCGTTTTGAATTTGGATGAGGGCTTGCTGCAGTTGGCTGCGGACCTGCAGACGCATGACCTCAAGGTTGGCGCGGGAGACGCGCAGCTGGGCCTCTGCTTCGCGCACGGCGTACACCGTCTGCAGCCCGTTAAACAGCGGCCAGGTGAGCGAGAGCGACCCGCCAAGCGACAAAGCCGGCTCGCCGTGCGTCGGTGAGGCCAGTCCGTTGGTGGCGGCTCCGTTTGGGATATCAAGCGTATTGACTAAGCCGCTGACTCCCGCCGTGGCACCTAGCGAGAGCTGCGGCAGATAGTCGCCTTTAGCGACGCGGACCTGTTGCTCGGCCTGCAGCATGCGCTGGCGCAGCGACTGATAATCTGGCCGCTGCTTGAGCGTCTCATCCAGCATCTGATCTGGCACTGCCGGCGCCTGCCCAGGAATTTGGGGGCTACTTTGCTCAAGCGACGGCGGCGCATGCTCGTCCACAGCGATAGAGCGGGTTAGCCACTGCTGCCAGTCTTCCTCGGGCACTCCCAGCGCTTGTACTAGCTGAGTGCGGGCAAGCAGAATGTTATTGCGTGCTTGCGTCAGCTGCAGCTCTGCTTGCGAGACTGCGGTTTTGGCAATCAGTACATCGATCTCCGGCTTGGTGCCGATGCGGAAAAAGCTGTCGGCCTGAAGCTGCCTTTGTCGCTGCTGGTCCATATTGCGCAGCGCGACTTCGTGCAACGCTTCCGCCTGGAGCACCCCAAAAAAGCTGGTTACAACGGAGAGCGCCACCTGCGCCCGCACCGTATCTGCATCTTCGCTGGCGGCTTGGGCGCTGGCTCCGGCTGCAGCGATACGACCGCCCGTTCGCCCGAAGTCGTAGATGAGCTGGTTTAGCTGCAGCTGCGAGTTGTACCGAAATGTTCGTGCTGATTCTCGGTCCGCCGAGGTGCCGCTTTGGTAGCTGTAGTCACCTCGTAGTGAGCCACCGAAGCTGACCTGGGGAAGCCATGCACTGCGTGCCTGCCCGACTCGTGCAGCGACTGCTGCTGCGGTTGCTGCGGCACTGGCTGCTTGGGGGTTTTTGTGCAGCGCTGTCTCTAAGGCTTCGCTGAGCGTTAGCGGTGCTGATGACGCTGCCGTCGCTGGTGGAGGTGGACTGCCTGCTGCGTATCCTACTGATGACGGCGCAAACACTCCCAGGGCAGCTGTGAATAGCGCCCGATGGACCCTCCTCGGACGGAGGAGGGCGGGTGACACCCGCGGAGTTAGGAATTGATTGGGTCGCAGTTCTTTCACCGTTAGTGCCCTCGTGACCAAGGCCTGCTGGGGAGTTGTGCTTTGCTACTTGAGAGAGCTTTGCCGTGGACAACAGTGCCGCTGTGTAGGTGGCTAGCAGCTGCCAAAATAGCTCACGGTCGTGGCGAACGACTGCGAAGCTCGCTCACGGCTTGCTCGAAGACGGCATCCAGGCGCTTGCTGGAACTGTAGCTTGCATCAACGATCGCGGCTGCCGAAGAGCGTGCCACCAGTCGATAAACTTGCTGTCGAGTGATCTTGACCACTGACCCTGGGCACAGCAGGGGCGAGCCAACCTGTCGTAGCGCGGTCAGGGTTTGGACGGCGAGCAGCAGTGGCCACACGCAGGCAAGACGAAGCCGGACTTGCCGGGCTGGAATGGCCTGCACATAAGGCCATGCTGACAGGCAGCGCTGTAGGGTCAGCTGCTCTAGCTCGGTCGCGAGTTTGCGTAGGGCTGTTGCCTCGGTGGCCGACAGCGGGGGGCCTGTCGCTGCCGCCAGCTCTGCCAGTCGCTGCGCGGTCAATCCGTGTGGGTCAATTAGCTCCGCTGGCCAGTAGCAGCGGCCATTTTTGAGGTCGGCAGCAACGTCGCGGATCACGTTAACCAGCTGCAGCGCCTTGCCCAGGTCGATTCCGCGCTCGCGCAGCTCAGGGGCTTTGTGAGAGCCCAGCCCAGGAAGGTGCGCGGCCATCAGGTCAGTCCAAAACTCACCGACGCAGCCAGCCGCATAGTACGTGTAGGTATCTAGCTCGCTGCTGGTTTGTAGGCCCACGACTTCGCTGGGAGAAACCGTGGCGCTGGCGGATGGAAAACGTCGCAGGTCTTCGCGCATGCCAAAGGTAAGCTGCGCGATCACCTGCTGGATTAGCTTACGGTCGCTCACCTCCGTCTGACGGAGGAGGTCCAGGCACTCTTCCAGCTCAGCCAGCAGGGCTAGCTCAGCCAGGGCTGTCTCGGAGCTTGCCCGTCGAGATGCATCGGTCAGAAGCCCGCCAAGTCGCAGTCTAAGATCGGCTGTTACGCCCTGGTGCATAGCGACAGCATCACTTAAGAGCCCCAGCAGCTCGCCTCGTTCTGCTGGCGGAATCAGTGTTGTGTCGGCGATGGTATCGGCGGCTCGCGCCACCAGATAACCCAGTGCAACTTGAGACTGGACCGGCGCTGGCAGCACGCGGACGCTGAGATAAAAAGATCGGGAGACGCGCTTCAGTAGCGCGACTAGGCGGGTTGGCAGCACGTGTTTGGGCAGGAAAGAAGGAATCGGCGGGCCGCTATGGCGTCCCGGACTTGGCCTTAAGCGACTTCTGCAGCGCGGCTTCGGCTAGAGCGGCTTGGCGCTCCATCTCCTCGGCGGGGCCGATGAACTCTTTGTTGGTGTCATCGAGCATCTTGTTGAACACCAACACGCCGTCGCTGGCCGAGAATCCCGCTGGGCTGCTCTGCCCGAACGTTCCCTCGAAGATGTACTGCTTGCCGATGGTCAGCTTGGGCTCTTTGCCCTTAAACGCGCGGTACTCAGCAATCAGGATCGACTTCTCTTTGGGAGCGCCCACCTCGTCGACCGCGAACATATGCGGCGCGTCGCAGGGCTTACAGGTCTGCTTCTTTGGGCACTCTGGACACTTATAGATTTCCAGTAGATACGCCTTGACCT
>JAGNNG010000138.1 GCA_017990795.1 Deltaproteobacteria bacterium | reverse complement strand
GTCTCTCTCGATCCTCTGCCATAAAGGCCCACGCAAACATGACCCAGCCCAGCTCGGCCCCAGTCGCCCACCGCTCGCTCGATTTTTTCTACGACCTGTCGTGCGCCTACAGCTACTTGGCGCAGAGCCGAATGAGCGCTCTGCTCTCGCGCTGCCCGTCTCCGGTGACGCTGCGATTCATACCGGTGGTGCTTGGACGCTTGCAGGCGGCTCATGGCGCGGTGGGCCCGATCCCGATGCGCGCTGCGCGCTTGAGCTATCTGCAGGCCGACTTGTTGCGATGGTCACGACGGCTCAAGCTGCCGCTGCACTTTCCGTCGCGTTATCCCATCAACACGCTGCTCGCGCTGCGCTTGTGTGTGCAGGTTGCGCAGCAGTCTGAAGCCACCCATCAACAGCTGGTGCAGCGCCTGCTGTACGGCTACTTCGTGGAAGACGCCGACCTCATGGATGAGCGGGTCCTCAAAAAGCTGCTGCAGAGCCTCGACCTACCCGCCGACAGCTTGATCAAAGGCTGCAAAAATCCCGAGGTCGCCGAAGCGCTACGCCAAAACACCGAGGCCGCGATTGCCCACGGTGTCTTTGGCACCCCCAGCTTCCTTTACCAAGGCGAGCTGTATTGGGGCAACGACCGCCTCGACTTCCTAGAAGAAGCCCTCCTCGCCCCATAAGTCCCGCCGCGCACAAATAAAAAAGGGCTCCACAGAGCCCCGTCTATTTAGAGTGCCTCTCAAAACCGTAGTGAGGATGGCCAGCCGCAGTGCCTAGCGCGCGGAGCGGCCTTACTGGCCGTGAGCACGCTAGGTGCTGTGGATGGACACCGGAATAGGTTTTGAGAGGCACTCTTAGAAGTAGCCGCCGATGCCGAAGTTAAAGACGGCACCACCGCTGTTCCCCAGCGCCCGCACCGACCCACCAAAGGCGTCTTGTACGTACAGCTCTTGGCCGTTCTCGCCGCGGAAGCGGCCAAAGCCGCGCAGGTCCATGTACATCGAGAAGTGACTCCTCAATCGCAGGTCAAGGCCGATGCCGCCCTGCGCTTCAAGGAACCAGCGCGTCTCGGGCACTAGACCCTCTAGGCGCAGCTGCGAGTACGTACCACCAGCTGCACCGACCAAGTAAGGCGACAACATCCACAGCGGATTGCCTAGGTGAATGCGCGCGCCAAGCAGCAACGGAACGTCGGTGCGGTCATAGCCATTGTTGATGGTCTGCGGCGGGTAGTAGTTGCCGTAGTCATCGTAGTAACCACCGGTCTGCGAGCTGGAGCCCTGGTACTGAATCGACATCTCCAGCGTCAGGCGCGGTGCGACGCGGAACAGCAGATCTAGGCCGATGCCGCTGGCGTGATAAGAGGAAAGCGCCGTCTCGCTCCAGGTGCCGCCGACGCGCAGCGCCAGACCAAACTGCGGACGCACCTGATTGGTGTAACCCAGCGGCCGTCGCACCACCACCGGCTGCGGCTGCGGCTGTACTTGATACGGTTGCGGCTGCACTTGATACGGCTGACCTTGATACGGCTGCGGCTGCACTTGATAAGGCTGACCCTGATACGGCTGGGGCTGGCCTTGATACGGCTGCACTTGATACGGCTGACCTTGATACGGCTGTCCTTGATACGGCTGACCTTGATACGGCTGCCCCTGAACTGGCTGGCCTTGATACGGCTGGCCTTGATACGGCTGGCCCTGAACTGGCTGCGGAGGAGGCTGATAGTACTGCCCCTGCGGCGCCCCAGACTGCCCTGGATCACCCACGGTCGGCGGCGGTGGCAAGTTTTGGTTCGGATCAGTCGGCGTCGGCTGCGCCAAGGCCAGAGTCGGAACCAGAAGACCAAGACCCAGCGTGATACAAGCAAGCGTGTGACGTGCCATGTGCGTGCCTCTTCTCGTCGAGGAAGTGTTACCCATCAGCTTAGCAGGTTCAGTGCCAACCTAGCACAGCCTCGACGGAAGAGAAAATGTAACCGCTGGTTTACGCTCTCTCGCCAGCGGTTCACAGTGCGCGCCCCGGCTTTAGGTGACGCAGTCCGGCTTACGCCTGCGTCTGGCCCTTGCTTGCAGCTTCGACTGCGGGCAACAGAACCTCCAGCACGAACTCTTTGAGCGTCGTCGGCGTCGTCGTCTCTGGCGTGCGCGGCTCGGCTCCATCCATGCGGCCATCAGTCGCCGCGATGTACATATCCGAGTAAGCGTTGATCAAAAACTCGGGCATGCCAAAGCCAAGCATCGCCTGCTGCGCGGCTTGAATCGGCACCGGCACGTACGCAACCTGCCGTCCCAGCAGCTTGCTGATCTGCTCCCACGCCTGAAAGTTGGTCAGCGACTTGGGGCCATGCGCGCCGGTGATGATGTGGCCACGCCAGTCGCGCGCCAGCAGATACGCCGCGGCCCGATCCGCAATGTCTTTGGTCGCCACCATCGGAAACAAGCGGTCACCCGACACTGGCGAGTACACCGTTCCACCCAAGATTGCAGGAACATCGCGCAGGAAGTTTTCCATGAAGAAGCCAGCCCGGATCACCGCGACGTTGGCAATCTTGCGCTGAAAAGCCAGCTCGACTTCTAGGAGTGTGCCGACCGGACCCGCGCCGCGCCCGTGCTGCGCGCCCACTGAGGAAAGCACCACCGCATGGGTTACGCCCGCTGCTGCTGCTGCTACCGCTGCTGCCTGGGCTGTGTGGGCACTCCAGTCTTCATAGTCGGGCCGCGACGGCGGCGGGTTCACCCAAAACACCGCCTTGGCACCAGCGAACGCGCGCTGCAGCACCTCGGGATCATCCATCGAACCCACGACGACAGCGGCACCGCGAGCCTGCAGCTCTGAAACTTTGCCCTCGCTGCGGCTGATGACCGTGACCGTCTCGCCAGCATCTAGCAGCTTGTCTGCCAGGTGACGACCGATGTTTCCCGTGGGTGTATTGATGACGATACGCATAGGCAGGACTCCTAAAGGATCAAGCCACAGCCTTGGCAGCGGCGGCCCAATCGGAATGTACGCGCCCCGGGCTCGGCTCCCCCAAGCGCCCAGCAGGCACACAACACCAAGATCAAGGGTCCCCTATTTTACCAGCGCCGACGACTTGCTAGGGCTTTGATTTTGGCTTGCCATCGCCGTCCCGCTGCGCCGCACCAGACCCACCTTTGGCTAGCTCTGCGCTGACTTCTGCTTCCTTTGAGTCCGCGCCAAACACCCGCGTAATCAGCTCTGGCGCCGAGGTAGGACTGCGCCCTTCCTGACCCGGACCGCGCACCATCGCTCCGGGGTCGGTCTTAGTCAGCGGCGAAGGTTCACTACGCGCAAACGCCCCCGGATCGGTCTTGGTCAGCGCCGAGCCAGCGCCCGGAAACGGCGTCGTGCGCAGGTTGCGACTAGAGCGGGTGCCCAAGCTACCCGGCGTCACCGGCTGGTCGTATTCCTCATTCAAGCTAACCGGTGGCAGCGCCGTCAGCGGCAGCGCCGGATCACTAAAGTCGGGACTTGCCAGCCGCGACAGCGGACCGCTGGTGACCACCGGCGACATCGACGACAGCTTAGGCAGCGCCGACACCATCCCCGACACATCCGGAGCCGCGCCATCGATCTGCAGAGACGGCTGCCAGGCCATCTTTTTGCGCTGCGACTGTCGCCACTCCGACAGAGCGTTGTCGGTCTCGGGCTGCGGAAAGCACTTGGCGATTAAGTGCTCGCTGTACTCCATGCCGTAGGCCACTCCAACACCCGCCAGTAGCTCGCCAACAAAGTAGGTGTGATTTTGACCCTGCAGCTTGGCGATGCGGTCGTAGATACCGGCGCGAAAGTCCTCGACCGAGAAGTAGGGAAACCACTTCCACACCATCGGATGCGACAGCAGCTTGGCCCGCGTGCCGCCCAGCCTTCGCGCCAGGTGGTAGACGTTGCGCACGATCTCGTCCATCGACGTGTCTTCGTGCATGTACGGGTACAAGTTGTAGACGTGGCTGCCGGGACTGACCTCGTAGATGGCGTACGGGTAAGCCAAAGGCACGCTGTGGTCGACCGTGTTCTTGATGAAGTAGCAGACCTTGTCGGGCAGGCCGTCGATGCGGCAGGTGACCACGGCGCGCTTTTGGTTGCGCACGCGGCCAAAGATGTCGGCCTCTTCGGGCGAGGCATCAGCCACCTGCGGAAAGTCTTCCAGCGGCGCGGCCCAGATCAGAACATCAAACTCTAGCTCCTCGGTCGAGGTGGTCACGCGCACAGTCTTGCCGCGCACGATCTTGCGCACGGTGCTGCGATACCGCACATCGTGCTCGGCGGCGACGCGCTGCCACAGCATCTGGTTGCCTTCGGCAAACTTGGGAAAGCTCATGGCCAGGCGGCGATACCAGCTCAGCCGGTCCAGCAGCGCCGCCGTCTTGATAAAGTAAGCAATCGGGATCTGCCCGCCAATCGACGGGAACTGCAGCGCGCTGGCCAGCGGCACCACCGCCTGCCGCGCAAAGTCCAGCGCATGCCGCGTAAACCACACCGAGCACGGCTCTGACAGCTGCGCGTAGTCGGGATGGTCAAAGCCCGGCTCTTCAATCTTGCTGAAGTGACGCACGGTGCGAATAAAGCGGAATAGATCGGCGGCGCGCTTGTACCAAGGCAGACCGCTTTGGATCAGAAATGGGCTGCTGACCTGGCCGGTGTTGACGTCGATGGTGCGCGCGCGTGGGATGGTGTTGTAGACGGTGGTTACGCCGAAGCGCTTTGCGTACTCGTTGTAGATGCGACCGGGAAGGACAAAGACGGTGCCGCCTTCGTAGATGCCGCGCCGAGTACCGTCGCCAGAGACAAACGGAATCGACATCGCCTTGCCACCGGGGCGCTTTTTGCCCTCGATGACCGTGATGTTTTGGTAGCCCTTTTTGCGCAGCTCCTCGGCAGCCGTCAGACCAGCACATCCCGCACCGACGATGCCAATGCGAACGTGGGCACCTAGCCTTAATACGCTCACGAGAACACTCCACAATCAGCAAGCGGGCAAGGGCGGTCTGGTTCGGCTGCTGCACAACCTGTTACACCAGGGCCCCGAGCAGACGGGACCACAACTATCCGCGCGGCTTGCTGGTTGTCGACGGATATGACCAAAGTCTGTTCTGTCACAGCAGCGTCACAGACGCAATCGCACAATATGAGGAAATGGAAGCCCGCAAAGCGAATCAGAAAATAGCGGCTCAATCCTACAGCGCGTGGCTTCAGCGCTACTGTGCCCAATGACTTTTGGCGCCGCACTTACGCATGGCGGCTTTGACGCGGATAAATCCTAAAGCGAAGGGCAGTTTGTGCTGCTGCTGCTGTTTGCAGCGTGCTTTTTGGACCAGCCGCGCGACTCTGCGTACCTGAAATCGTGCCGAAACGGCTTACAACACGATTCCGCATTCTTGGAATTGCGCTGCAAAGCCTTACAGCATGCTTCCGCGTTCTTGGAACCGCGCTGCAAAGCCTTACAGCATGCTTCCGCGTTCTTGGAACCGTGCTGCAAAGCCTTACAGCATGCTTCCGCGTTCTTGGAACTGTGCTGTAAAGCCTTACAGCATGCTTCCGCGTTCTTGGAACCGTGCTGTAAAGCCTTACAGCATGCTTCCGCGTTCTTGGAACCGTGCTGTAAAGCCTTACAGCATGCTTCCGCGTTCTTGGAACCGTGCTGCAAGGCCTTACAACGCGGTTCTACGTTCTTTGAACCGCGTTGCGACGGCTTACAGCTTGGCCTTGCGTTCTTGGAGTGGCTACTTGGTAGCCGTAATGCGCACGCCCATCCGGTCCAAAGCGTAGCGCAGGCCATCTTGCAGCGAGGCCAGCGTGACAATGTGCGCTAGATCGATGCTGGTCTGGACGATGCTCTGCGCAACTGCGGGGCGGATGCCGGTGATCACGCACTGAGCACCTAGAAGCTGTACCGCGCGCACGATGCGCAGGAACA
>JAGNNG010000137.1 GCA_017990795.1 Deltaproteobacteria bacterium | reverse complement strand
CCACAGGAAAAATGGGGCGACCACCAGCGCGGCAGCTCCCAGGCCCAGCCACAGCCAGCGCGGCAGCGGCGGACGCAGGAGCGGCAACAACAGCACGCTGTACTGCTTGGCGCCGAAAAACAAGCTGGCCCACAGCCACTTTCCGTCGGAAAAGTACAAGAATCCTAAAAAGGCGGCGCAGGCCAGGGGCTCGGTCCACGACTGCTCTAGTACAAACAGGCCGCGCGGATGTAGCAGCCACAGGGCTGCCAGGCTCAGCGCCACGGGCTCACCGTGCTGGCGACGGGCTAGCCGATGAAGAAAGACGGCACTTGCCAGCTGCGCCAGCAGGAAAAAGTATCGAACATCGGCACCTAGCAAAAACCCCAGGGTGCCACCGAGCAGCGAGAGCGGCGGATACGGGTAATCACCCAGGCGGGTGCGGTGGTCGCCAAAAAACTGCAGCGTATCCTCGGCGCTGTAAAGGTTGGGCACCGACGAGGCGTAGGGATTTTTGCCCGCCAGCAAGTCCAGCGCTCCACCTTGCTGCAGCCAGTGCACATCGATGGCAGGCTGGGGCGTAAGTCGCAGCAGCAGCACACCTGCAGCCGCGTACAGCAGCAGAACAATCCCCAGCTGAGCACCAGAGGCGCGACCGCGATGCAGCGCCAACACCGCCACTGCCAGCAGCCCAAACGTCAGCGCAAAGTAGCAGCCAAGCCCCACGCCTGAGACGGTAAGCCAGTGACCCGACGGACCCGGCGGACGTGCCAGTGCAAGCAGCCATGAGCCGGTCAGCAGCGCGTACAGCCAGGCTTGGCGCACCGGCGGGCCGGGCTGGGAAAGCGCACGCACCAGCAGCCCTAGTACTCCCAGCAGACCCAGCGGCACCAGTGGCAGGAACGCGCCATTGTTGGCAAAAATGGCCACCGCCAACAGCGCATAGACGACAAGCAGCTTCGGGTTCACGTCGGGAATGTACAAAATTTGGGCGGCCCGCGAAGGCAAATCCCTGCTCGCTGCTGACCGTTACAGTGCCAGCGCCAAACACAGCAGGCGGACGGCTCGCAACAGGCGGCAGCCCGACATCGCGGTCGACAAATTTGGCCGCAGCCGAGGCTCGCGCGTAAATAGCGAAACATGGCTCATCCCCCAGCAGGTCGCAGTGGCGCGCAGCCAAGGGCCCGTGGCGCTGCCGCTCGCAAGACTCGCTCGTCTGCAGCCGATACGTCGTTTGACGAGCTGCCACCCGCAGAGCTACTGCAGACTCCGTCCCGCACGTCGGCAGATCCAGTGCTGCTGCGCTGGCGCGAGCTGCCGTCTGCAGATGACTCAGCCCCAGCGCGCTCGCCGCGGACCCGCACTGCTGCTGCCTCGACTTCGCCCACGCGCAAAAGTACCGCAGCCGCGACCCAGACCGCGCTCTCGTTCCCCGAGCCTGTGGCTGCTGGCAAGACGCGCAAGACCGCAGCCGCGACCAGCCGCGCCAAGTCTGTGACGTCCGCGGCCCCGAAACCCAAAGCGCCAAGGACCACGCGCAAAAAGGCCAAGCAGGGGTTTATTCCGACGGAGACTTCGCTGCTGTGGGGGCTACTTTACGATCTGGTAAAGACGCCGCGCTGGCTGTGGCGAGAAGCGCTGGGCAAAGCCCGCCCGAGTGATCGTCCGCAGCCGCTAGAGCGCCTGCTGCGCTTTACTCTGTCGGCGCGGATGACGGTGGTGCTGATCTGCCTAAACCTGCTGGTCTTTGTCATTGAGGCCATCGCGCAGCAGCTGGGCTTAAAAGATGCCGCGTTTTATGCCCACTTCGCGCTGTCGCAAGACGGCCTGATTCGCGGCGAGTACCTGCCGCTTTTAACCCATGTCTTTGCGCACGGCAGCCTGATGCACCTGGCCGGTAACATGCTGGCGCTGTTTGTGTTCGGACGAGTCGTCGAGCGACACCTGGGACCGTGGCGGCTGCTGGCCTGCTTTCTCCTGGCGGCGGTGGTCAGTACTTCGCTGTCGCTGCTGGCGCAGGGCCTGGGTGGGCGCAGTGTACCGACGCTGGGCGCCTCTGGAGCGGTCGCGGGTCTGCTGGCGCTGGGCATCCTCTTAGAGCCGCTGACCCTGACCTTTGAAGCGCTGCTGCCACTACCGCTGTTCCTGGTCGGCTGGCTGGCCATCGGCACCGACTTTTTGGCGATGTGGCGAGGCAGCAGCGCCGCCAGTCACATCTCGCCCATCGATCATCCCGCGCACCTGGGTGGCTACCTGTCGGTGCTGCTCGCGTACTCGCTGCTAAGCCGTCGCACCCAGCTGCGCGCCCGCGCCGGACTGTGGATAAACATCCTGACCTTGCTACTGATGGCCGTGGCGTGGTGGGCCATTGGCGAGCGCTCGACGCCCTAGCCCCGTCTAGCTGCGCACTTTCGGCAGCACGGCCAGAAGCTGGGTCTTAATCTGCACCGCGATCTTTTCCTGCATCGCCAGCTGCTGCTTGCCCGTCTTTACCTCGCCGGTCATGGCCAAGGTGTGCAGGATCTCGCCGGTATCTAGCCGCACAAAGCGCGCCGTGATCTTCAGCTCGTCCCCGACCCGCTGAAACGCGCCTTGGATCACCAGCTCGGCCCCAAGCACCTTGCCGATCGCTGCCGCCGTCGCCTTGTCGATGTAGTCGGTTTTTGAGCGCATAAGCTCCGGCAAGTTCTGCTCATCCAGCTGATTGCGCTCTAGCAGCCGAATCTGTCCCGACAGCGCCGACAGCTCGACGGTGGTTTCCTCGGCTAGCCCTTCGACCATCGCCGTCAGGCTGGTATCCGCCGACAGATTTTTCCACTTCAGCACCGAGACCCGCACCGGCCCGGTCTGCGTCGACTTGACCGCAGGCTCAGCGCCAGCAGCAGCTCCAGTCACGGCGGTGGGCAAGACCCCCGGCTGCTCTTTGCCGCGCGTCGGCTGCGCTCCCACGGGTCCGCCAGTCGCCCCCTGCCCTACTTGCGCCACCGTCGCGATCAGTCGATGCCGCCCGCCGCCTTTGCCGGTCTTAGCCAGCACCACCGCCAGCGCCACCGAGCACAACAGCCCCAGCCCGCCTGCCATCAAGATCACCTGCCGCCCCGAGCCCAGCGCCATCGGCGCCGGTCGCGTCGTCGCCATCTTGAGGTTGGTCAGGATCGTCAGCGCTTCTTTGGCAATCTCGCCGCAGGTCTGAATGCGCGCTTCTCGGTCTTTTTCGGTCATGCGCTCGATCAGCCGTCGCAGCTCAGGCGGTGCCAGCGGCACTTCCTTGCCGAGGTCGGGCAGCGGCTCGCTAATCTGCTTCATCGCCACCCCGACGGCACTGGGCGCAGTAAACGGCGGACGCCCCGTCAGCAGATGAAACGCCACCAGCCCCAGCGCATAAATATCGGCGCGCGCGTCGGCAGCCTGACCGTTTAGCACCTCGGGCGCCATGTAGTGCAGCGTGCCCAGCGTGGCCTGCGTCGAGGTCAGCTCCTCTTTGGCCTCGGCCACCCGCGCAATGCCAAAATCAACCAGCTTCAGCGTCTGCTTCTCGTCGAGGATCAGGTTATGCGGCTTGATGTCGCGATGCACGATGCCAAGCTCGTGCGCGGCCTGAAGGCCCAGCGCCGCTTGGCGCAGCAGCTCCGTCGCCATCTCGACCGGCAGCGGCCCCCGCTCTTTAAGCACCGCATCCAGCGACTGCCCCGCAATCAGCTCCATCACGAAATACGGATTTTGCTGCTCGTCCTGCCCGAAGTCGTAGACCTGCACGATGTGCGGGTGCGACAGCTTCGCGATCGCCCGCGCCTCGCGCTGAAACCGCGCCAGGTACTCGGGGTTGGCTTCCAGCACGACCTTGATCGCAACCGTGCGGTCCAGCGACGGGTCCAAAGCACGATAGACCGCCCCCATTCCGCCCTGTCCAAGGAGCTGCAGGTGGGTATAGCGGCCCAGTTGCGTCAGCTGCGGTGCCGTCTGGCTCATCAATAAATCCTTAAGAAATTTGCTGGGGCTGCCGGTGGTGGATCGTCGCCAAATGCAGCGATAGCTGGCCTGCGCCACGTGGCCCTTTGTCACCCCTAAGCCACCGTCGCCAGCCGCCACGATCACAGGAAGTGTAGCACGCACCTATGACCGCCCAAGGTGCCTGTGGCCGCTGACCCGCGGCATCGATACCAACCATTGAGCAGCTATCTTCTCGACGCTGAATTTTATTAATCTAATTTATTAAGCATTCTGAATTACACAAAAAACATATTGAGTAAGAACCTGAAACTGCTGACCATGTAGTGATGGGATCTGTGTCGACTCGGCAGCGGGTGGGGCTGCTGGTGGGGCTTCTTTTGGGACTGCCCGGGGGGGCAAGCGACGGTCAGCTAGAGGCGGTGCGCCGCGCGCAGGCCGACGAAGGCATGTGGACGCTATCGGCGCCGCCGCTACAGCAGTGGCAGCAGAAGCATCAGTTTGCGCCCAGCGAGAAGTGGCTGCAGAACGTGCAGCGGGCGGCGGTGCGACTGTCCGACGGAGGCTCGGCCTCGCTGGTGTCGGCAGATGGGCTGCTTTTGACCAACCACCACGTCGCTCGCAATCAGATCCACAAGCTGTCGACGCCCCAGCGCGACCTGATCCGGGATGGTTTTTATGCGCGCACTCGTGACGCTGAGCTACCGTGCCCAGACCTGGAGGCCAAGCTGCTGTGGTCCCTGTCGGATGTAACGGCGCAGGTGCAGGGCGCGGTCAAGGCCAGCGATAGCCCGGCCAACCAGGCCTCGGCGCGGAAGGCGGCGATTGCCAACCTAGAAAAAGAGGCTGCGGCACAAAGTGGCCTGGTGGCCGAGGTCGTGACCCTGTACGGCGGCGGTCAGTACATGCTGCACCTGTACCGTCGCTACACCGACGTGCGCCTGGTGTTTGCCCCCGAGGAGCAGGCGGCGGCATTCGGCGGTGACTACGACAACTTTACCTATCCGCGGTTCGCGCTCGACTTTGCGCTGCTGCGAATCTACGACGGCAACAAGCCGCTGCGTCCCGAGCACTTTCTGCAGCTTAGCGAGCAGCCGGTGGCCGCCGGTGAGCTGACCCTGGTCGTCGGGCATCCGGGCACCACCAGCCGAGGACTGACGATGGCGCAGCTTGGCTATCAGCGCGACCTGGCGAATCCTCTGCAGCTGTCGTCGCTGCAGGCGCGACGGGCGGCGCTCATGGCCTACTCGGCCCGCGGTGAGGAGCAAGCGCGACGGGCCAGTGCGCTACGGCTGGGCCTGGAAAACACCATCAAGCGCCTCATCGGTCAGCAAGCGGGTCTGAGCGACCCCAAAAACTTTGCCCGCAAGCAGCAAGACGAGCGCGAGCTGCAGCAGAAAGTCGCGGCCCGGCCTGACCTCAAGGCGGCGTACAGCGACGCATGGACCCGGCTGGCCAGTGCCTACAAGCTGCTGCCGGCCTACAGCAAGCGGCTGCAGTACTCGACCCTGGCTCCGTCGCGGCTGGCGCAGCTGGCGCTGCATCTACATCGCCTGCCCGACGAGCTGCGCAAGCCCAGCGGGCAGCGTCTAGAGGAATACCGCGACTCTCGCCTGCCGCAGCTGCGCCAGCACCTGCTGTCTCCGTCGCCCATTCACCTGGATCTGGAAGAGGCCGTGCTGGCCGACTGGCTGCAACAAGCCAAGACCGCGCTGTCCGACAAAGATCCGTTTGTGCAGGCGGCGCTCGGCGGTCTGTCACCGGCTGAGGCTGCGCATCGCGCCATTGCAGCGACCACGCTGACCTCGGTTGCGACGCGACAAGCGCTGCTAGATGCCACGCCAGAGCAGCTGCGCCAAAGCCACGACCCGCTGATCGAGCTGGCTCGCCGCGTCGACCCCGTGCTGCAAAAGCTGCGTACTTTCTACGACCAAAACGTAGCCAGCGTCGAGACTCTATGCGCTGAGCGCATCGCCAAAGCACGCTTTGCCATCTACGGC
>JAGNNG010000136.1 GCA_017990795.1 Deltaproteobacteria bacterium | reverse complement strand
GTACACCTGCGCCCCGGGGGGCTCGCTGCTCAGCGTCAGGATGCCGTGCTTGCGGGTCAGGCCCTCCTTGAGCAGCTGGCCTAGCGCGGTCAGGTACAGCGCCCCGGCTTGCTCTGGGGAGCAGGCTTCGCAGGTGCGCTGCTGCTGACTGGCTGGCTCCGGCAGCTCGGCGTACAGCAGCGACAGCGTCATCCGATAGCTACCGACAGCCGGGGCCGGAGGACTCGACGGGGCACTCGCGCTCTGGGCACCGACGGGCGCGCTGGCAGTGGGCTGGTACTCCACAATCGAGCGCAGGGCGTATTCCAGCTCGTTTTTTTTCAGCAGCTGCTGCTGACACGGGGCCGTCTCTAGACAGTCTTTCACCGTGGGCAGGTTGGCCAGCGCGGCAGCGACGGGCATCAGCGCCATCGTCTGCTGTCGGGCACCTTTTTCCTGCGCCTCCCGCAGCGGTTGCTGAGCCTCGACTGGCACTTTCCCCCAGTCGCTTAGTGACAGCAGCGCCGGCAGCTTGCTGATCAGCACCGAGCCCGCGCGCTGATTTATCCGCAGCTCTAGCAGTCGCCCGTGCTGCACCGTCAGAACTTGCTCGCGCTTGCTGCCGCCTAGCTCCATGGTCACGGTGTGCTTGCCGGGCGATAGCAGCACCGGCTGCGCCAGCGGCACCGAGCCCCGCAGCAGCCCATCCACCGTCACCAGCATGCCGTTGTCGCCCTGAACATTCACGCTGCCAGCCTCGGGAGGCTCGGCGAGCACGGCCTGCGCGGCCTCCTTGCTGGCAGCCTCGTCGGGCTCTCGCGTCGGGTCGGCTAGGTAGCGCCGATACAGGTCGATGCTGTCCAGCGCGCGCCCCTCGCCTACCGCGACCCGAGCCAGCGACAGCAACATGCTCGCGCGTGGCGACTGACGATAGGCATTGGTGAAGGCTTGCTGCGCCTCGCCAAAGCGCTTCTCGGACAAGGCCGCCTGACCTTGCGCAACTTGCGCCTGCACCTTGGGCGACAAGCCGCCAAGCCTTTTTGCGACTGCTTGAGTCGACATCGTCGGCGCAGCTGCTGCGTCTGCGCCCTCTCCCAGCAGAAGCAGCAGCAACCCTACTCGATAGTGATTTGACATCATGACGGTCTCGCCAGATCGTACCACGTCCGCCGCAACCGGCAGGATTACCGACGCTGAGCACCATCAAAAGCTGAAGGGAACTGGCTAGGGCATCGCCTGAAAGACGAACACGCTAGCAGTGGGAACCCCCATGGGCTTCGTGGCCACAAGTAGTCCCGCAGCCCCGCCTACGTTGTCGCGCCACAGAGAAAACCTCTCAATATTGTCCGTTAGCGTGCTGCCATCAAACAACACAGTCATCGTACTGACACTATAAGTTGAAGGGCCAGCTGATGGATAATAAAGGATTTTTTTGCCAGCAGCGACAAGTATATCCGGATAACCATCACAATTGAGATCATCCAATTTGACAGATGTCTTTTGCGGTATATTATCATTCAAGGTCTGCATCAGCGACATGGCACCGCCGACACTGGTGGAAAAGTACTTCAATCCGATACCGTTTTCGTTAAACACATATTGCATATTAGTTACGCCATTATTCTTGAAAGCCGCCGGCGCCGCGACGCTGATTGACCCGTATGGCAAGCCAATCGTAGAGGTAATAGCTGGGTCAGGAGCCGGAGCCGGACGAACTTCGTAAATGATTCGAGTCTTAGGACCGGTACTAGTAACCGCCGAGCTCACAGACTCACGTGGGGTCGCATCGATGTAGTTGCTAATCATTAGTGACTGTGCATTGGCATCAAACTGGCCGTCAGGAAAGACGGGTTTGGGTGTCATATAGGGGGGAGATAGCTTAAATACTCCGCCTTTTCCGGCAATCAGCACTTCGCTTAGTGAAGTGGAGTTAGGCGCAAACACGACGGCATCATTTACAACCTGCTGCACAGGACTTTGTAATTGGAGCGTCTGAGTCGTCGCTGCCCCATTACTGGGATCATAAGTCGTAAATGCTGGAGAAGTCGCACCTTCAAGACCGCTAATGATCGCCAGCCCTTTCTTCTTATTGTCCAACTGCGTCTGTGTATAATAGCCAGGAAGCATAATAGCTCTAGCCGTTGGCGCTGTGCCAACGGCTTGCGGGGTCAAACTGAGAGTGTAATCCGCGCCCACAGCAGCATGAAAGTCTATCTTCGGACTACTCTGATTATCGATCGTTACCAGATCAGGAACACTTTGATTTTGTTGATATCCAAAATTGTCCCAAACATAAGAAACAACACCGTTTTTGAAGAAGACCTTCCTACCAGAAAAAACATTCTTGATTCCCGCATAATCAACATTGAATAATTTATTTTGCGTAAGCGACTGACCATTCAGCGTGCGGGTAACATCAATGTTCAGTGGACCACAGCGCATAAACGCCAAGTTTGGCACGGTCAGCTGCAGCGTATTGCCATCGACGACCACGACATTCACGGGGCGACCATTAATGGCTGCGGCTATCGTTCCAACGAATCCAGATCCGCTTATTGTATTGACGGCGCCAGAGATGATCGGCTTCCCGGCTGGATCGTCTAAAACCAAATCAGGCACAACTACTGGAGGAGTTGACGAGCAAGAGTGAGTACTATTATCGCAATATTTACCCAGCGCCGATTCAGAACAATTTTCATCACTAATACAATATGCTGAATTGGCTTCCTGAAAAAGGCTACAGCTGGTACTCAACACAGACATTAGCAGAACTAATGGCGTCTTCATGAATCACCCCAATATTAAGTATTTAATTAAGCATCTATTCTCGCAGCACGCGCTTTTCACCGGGAATCGCAAGCAGCACGGTACCAGTCAAAACTCCAGCAATAGCAACCCCGATAAGGCCACTGCCGGGAGCTGTTGTTTTATAGATATCGGGACAAACTAGCCCGGGTCCTTGGGGGCTCTGGGGCGTACCGTCGATATTGGTATCTGCAACACACTGGCCATTTATGGAAACCAGACCCGCCCCAGCCCCCAGCAGCAGCGCCCCCATCCCCAGGGAAACGCCGCCTGCAACCAGTCGCCACCGAGGACGCGGCGCGGTCACCTGACGCACCAGCGTCGCCGGACGCGGCTCCGGAATTTCTTTCAGCGTGACCTTCTCGGGCGGCGTCGACACATCGACTTGCACCGTGTGCCGAAGCTCCTCGTAGCCAGCCTGCTTTAGAGCCAGCTCATACTGACCTGCCCACATCGGCCTCGTCAGTGGCGTGACGCCAAGCAGCGCCTTGTCCAAGTACACCTGCGCCCCGACGGGCTCACTGCCAAGCGCTAGCACCCCGCGCTTCCGCGCCAGACCTGTCCCCAACACCGTATTTAGGGCTGCTAAGTACTGCGCGCTGGCCGCCTCTGGACTGCAGGCCTCACAGCTGGACTCGTGCTCGCTGGCTGGCTGCTGCAGCTCAGCGTGCAGCAGCGACAGCTTCATCCGATACCGTCCGCGGCCAGGCGTGCTGACAGCGCCCGAGCTATTGGCACCACTAGCGCCCGCCGGCACCTGCGCGCGGCTTGGGCCCGACTCATACTGCACCTGCGAGCGAAGCACGTACTCCAGCTCATTTTTTTGCAGCAGCTGCTGCTGGCAGGGCGCCGTCTGTAGACAGTCTTTGACCGTTGGCAGACTCGCTATTGCCGCAGCCGCAGGCATCAGCGCCATCGTCTGCTGCCTGGCCGCTCTTTCTTGCGCCTCACGCAGCAGCAGCATCGCCTCAGGCGGCACCTTCCCCCACTCACCCAGCACCAGCAGCGCTGGCAGCTTGCTTATCAGCATGGACCCAGCCCGCTGATTGGTCCGCAGCTCTAGCAGTCGCCCGTGCTGCACCGTCAGGACTTGTTCGCGCTTGCTGGCCCCTAGCTCCATCCGCACCGTGTGCTTGCCTGGCGCCAGCAGGACCGGCTGCGCCAGCGGCACCGAGCCTCGCAGCAGCCCGTCGACCCACACCAGCATTCCGTTATCGCCCTGCACGATGATGCTGCCCGCCTCTGGCGGCTCGGCGAGCACCGCCTTCTCTGCCTCTCGGGTCGCTTCCTCATCGGGCTCTCTGGTCGGGTCGGCCAGGTAGCGCCGGTACAGGTCCGTGCTGTCCAGCGTCCGACCTTCCCCGGCGGCGACTCTCGCCAGCAGCAGCAGCAGTCCAGCCCTAGGTGCCTGACGATAAGCGTTGCTGAGTACTTGCAGCGCATCAGCGTACCGCTTCTCTGTCAGCGCTGCTTGGCCCTGCACCACCTGAGCCTGCACTTTTGGCGGCAACCCGCCAAACTTCCACACAACGCTCGACCCCACGCTAACCGGATTTGCATTCACCGCCGAAGCCCCCGCGGTCAGCAGCAGCAGCAACCCTACCCGGAGACGCCTTGGTGTCATGAATTTCTAGCAAGATCGTAACACGACCAAGGTTGGTAGGACTGGCACCGGGTGTAGGCTAACCAGGTCATGCACAAACAAGCCCCACCCACTTCTGGCGCTGCCTCACCGCCGACCGACGGAAGTTCTGCGACCCCTGCTGCCGAGTCAGCACCGACGGCTACCGCTGAAAAGCTGGCCGATGGACTAGCGGAAGTCATTATCGACAGCTGCTTTGGCCGTCCCTTGGATGAGCTGTTGCCGCCGCTGCTGCTGTCCCAGGTGCTGCGCCCGGCGCTGATTGCCACCCTACGCAGCCCGCGCGCAGATGAGCTTTTGGCCAGCCTGGTCACGACTCTGACTGATTCACTGCAGAGTCCAACGACGCTGCTAAAGTGGTGCCCACCGCCGCTGCTGACACTGCTACGGCAGCTTGCGAAGCATCCGTATACTCCGGACCGAGCGCTGCTGCTGACGGTGATGTCGCAGCCAGCGTGCCGACGACTGATGCGCGAGCTGATGGTGGGCACGCTGCTCGACTATGGACGCAAGCTGCGTACAGCGACCAGCGACGGCTCCGCAGGAAAGGGACTGGGCGCGCTGTCTCGGCTGGCGGGCGAGGCGATGAAGAAAGGCTCGGGCGCTTTTTCTGCGCTGGCCCCCGGGGTCGCAAGCGCCGTCGCCGATGAGTTTGACCGTCAGCTACAAAAGCGTGCCGCTGACTTTGCCGACGGCGCAGTCGACGAGCTACTGGGCAAGATGGCGACCATCCTGACCGATCCACAGAGACGAGCAGCCCAAGAGGAGCTAAAGCTGGCGCTGCTGGAGGCGGTGCTAAGCCTGCGCGGCACCCAGCTGGCAAGCGAGCTGACTCGACTACAGCCGGTCGAGCTAGGCAAGCTGGTACGCACAGCGGCACTGGCCTGGCTGGAGCGGGACGAAGCCGCAGCGGAGCTGACCAGCGCGTGGTCCTTTCTGATTCAGCAGGCGCACGGGCGCAGCTTGCGCGACCTGTTGGGCGAAGCGGCGGTGTTACTCCCCACCCGAGCGGCAGCGCGACAGCTGCTGTCTCACCTGCTGCGACCGGTGGTGGCCAGCGGCAGCCTGCTGAGCATTCTGAGCAGCCCGGCAGCCCTACGCTAACAGCGAAGCCGTGGCACCGGGGCCCGCCGCAACCTCGCCACCACAGTATCCGTAGCTCCTCTAGTCGTCCTCCTCATCACTCTCTGCTCCGACGCTGACTGGCTGCCCTGCTTCGGCCAGCTTGCTATACAACGAGCGTCGGCTGATCCCAAGCAGCTCGGCGGTCAAGCTGCGGTTTCCGTCGTTAAAAGCCAGCAGCTGCGTAACCACCGCCTGCAGCGTCTCCGACAGAGGGCTGGCAAATGGCAGCTCATAACGGGCCACTTTGGGCGGCGTCGGCTGATACGGCAGCGGCAGGTCCTGCGCCTGCACCGTCACGCCATCGCTACGCAGCCAGGCTTGCTGCAAGACCCGACGCAGCTCGGCCAGGTTGCCCGGCCAGGTGTGCCGCCCAAGCAGTCGCAGCGC
>JAGNNG010000135.1 GCA_017990795.1 Deltaproteobacteria bacterium | reverse complement strand
GTGATGCTGTGCCAGCCGGGTGGCAGCTTGGGGCCGGTGAAGGCGAAAAACTGGGCGGCGGCGCTGGGGCTCAGGTTGACGCAGCCGTGGCTGACGGGATGGCCAAGGCGATCGTGCCACAGCACAGCATGCAGGCCGATGCGGCCATTGAAAAACTGCGCGTGTGGGACCTCGCGAAAGTCGTACTGCGAGGCGGCACCGCGCTGGTTGGCCATCGTCTGGGTCAGATACTTGCGATAAATCACAAATGAGCCCGGCGGGGTCTTGCCTCCCGGCCCCGTCGAGACCAGGGCTGCCAGCTGTGGCTTGCTGCCAACGTATCCCACCGCCACCTGCTCGCTGAGGGAGATGTCGATCCAGTGCTCCTCGGGGCTGATCTCGGGCGGGGGGGACACCAGCGTAAGGCGACGCAACTGACCGACGGGGACCTCGAACTGAAGGTGTGCCTGCGCCTGAGGATAGGCTTGCAGCAAGGGGCGCTGCTCGTCGGAAAGTTGGATTGTGACTCGGCCCGGTGCGGCTTTGCCTTCGGTCCACTGCACGACGGTGTAGCGCGGAATCAGAGCCTGCGGGGAAGCCGTATCCTTGTCGCTGCCGACCTCATAGACTGGCACCTGCGACTCGCCGAGGGCCGGAACTAGCCAGCCAAGCTGCAGGTCGGTGCTCCTCGACAGCGTCTGCAGATCCAATGTAGGCACCGCTGGGGGACTGACCAGCTCGACATCTTTTTGAGGAAGCCAGCGACGGTCGTGAAGCTGAACCAGGCCGCGCGCCGGGGCCTCCCGGACCACGGTTACGCCGTCGCCTCGTCGCAGCACTTGGCGCAGGAACTGGCCGGTGCCGCTGCTTAGCAGCGCTTGGGCCACCTTGACGACGCCGTACCGGTATCGCTGCCACAGTGAGTCAGACGGCTGCGCCGGCGGTGCCGATCGGTAGCCAGGCTGCAGCGACAGCCCATCTCCGCACACATAGCCCACTGGCACTGCGGGCAGCCAAGTGCGACAGCCTCGGCCCGGACGCTGCGAGAGGCGGCGCAGCGCTGCTTCCGAAGTATCGATGCGGAGCGCGGTTGTACCCCGGGCATCCCCGATCGACTGCGCCGAGGAGCGTGGGGCGCGCCAGATCTTAAGCTGTCGCCCCTTGCTCTGTGGTACGGCCCAGACCACCACTTCGTCGCCGTCCGGAGGCGGCTCTAGGTCTGATAGTGGCAGCGTGGTCAGCGGGGGCGGCGGCGACTCGCGATGCTTGCGCGCAGCGTCGGCGTTTGGCAGGCCCTGAGCAGCAGCCAAGAGCAGCGATGCGGTCACCGTAGACAGAGCAAGCAAGCGCGACATGAGGCTGACGACTCATGATAGCAAGGTCTTCCGTCGCGCAGCCGTCGCTGAAATTACCGTGCAATCTTGCGCGCTTAGGTCGCGGGTACGGCCACGTCAGTGCAGGTCGGTGTAGCGATTGGCGTCGCTGGCTTGGTGACTGCGGGCGCGCGCAGCAAGCTTATGGATCACGCTGCTGCAGGCTATCCAGCGAGACGGTCATGTGCTGCCCTCGCGAGTAGAGGAGCATGGCCAGCACTCCCAGCAGCACTGCGAACCACAGCGTCTGCACCCGGATGATTAGGGTTGCAGCAACGCCACTGGCGCTGGAGAGTCCACCCAGCTGCGCCAGCATCAGCACCATGCCGCCCTCGGTGACGCCGAGGCCGCCAGGCACAAATGCCAGCGCGCCCGCGACGGTCATTAAGGCGTAGATGAAAGTACACAGCAGAAGGGTTGCTTGCGCGCCGTCGATGCAGCCTCTGACGACCCAGTAGAACGCCAGGCACTCACAAAACCACGCCACAATCGAGAGCACGGTGCCAAGCAGCAGCGGAACGGGACGAATCATCAGGTAGGCCGAGTCGTATAGCTCGTGCAGTTTGGGGCACAGGCGGGTCATTAGGCGCTGCGGCGGCAGCTTTTGCAGGATGCGCAAGAGCCCGTAAACCAGTGAGCGTGAGGTCAGAAGCAGGATCAGACCCAGGCACAGCGCAAAGCCCATACCGACGAAGTAGCGCTGCGCGGGGCTCATCCAGGTGGCGATGCCCAGCAGGGCCAGCAGCAGCAGGCTTAGTAAGTCTGTCAGGCGCTCGGCAAAGACGATGGGCGCGGTGCGGGCCAGTGGCTCGTGGTGCGACTCTTTGAGCAGATAGGACTTTAGGACCTCGCCCACCTTGCCCGGCGTCACCGTCAGAGCAAACCCAGAAAAAAACACCAGCAGCGAGTCAGACAGCCTAAGGTATGGCCGGGTCTGACCGTCTTGCAGGGTGCGAGTCTGCGCCGGCAGCGGCCAAGTGTTCACGTCGAGCACCCGCAGGTAGTACTGCCACTTGGCAAATCGAAACAGGTAGTTTAGCGACGCTAGCAAAAGTCCCAGCAGTAGCACTGTCGGTGAGAACGCGCGCAGGTGCTGCCAGACGGCTCGTCCCTCGCCAAGCCCGGTAGCCAGCAGTACGTACAGCGCTGCACCCGCCGCCACAGACAACGCCAAGCCGCGCGTCAGCTTGCGTGAGCTGCCTGCGCGTGGCGCTGATGCGGGCGGCGGACTTGGCTGGTTTGATTGCTCAGACATGGCGCGGCGTGGTGAGGAGCCGGTCGTTGCGCAGGGCGTGGGCCTCCGGGGAGCGCGTGGCGGCGGTCAACATATCGGGGACGATGCCCCCCGTCTCTTGACCTGTCAAGGCGCTCGGGCTAGCGTGAACCGCATGCAGCCGACGACAAATCAGACCGCAAGCCGTGGCACCGTCCTGATCGCAGATGATGACCCTGAGATATTGACCATGTTGTCAATAAGGCTCAGCAAGAAAGGCTACAAAGTTCTGGAAGCTGCCGATGGCCTGCAGACGCTGCAGATGGCTCACGCGCAGCACCCGGACTTGGTGCTGCTGGATGTCATGATGCCCGGCAAAAACGGCTGGGAAGTGGCGCGCGAGCTGCGTGGCGACTCTGAGCTGTCCGACATCGGCATCGTCATGCTGACCGCGATCGGCGAGAAGGTAAACGAGATGACCTCGCCGCTGTACGGTGCTGACGACTACGTCGACAAGCCGTTTGACTTCGCTGAGCTTGAGGCAAAGATTGCGCGCGTTATCCAGGCCAAAGCTGGCAAAGGCGGCAAGGCTAAGTAAGCGCGGCGGGCGCTCGGACCGTCTGTAGCTCTCGCGAAGCGGGCAGCTACCGGTGCAGCGACAGCGGTCTTTCTCGTCGGTACACTCGGTGGCTGGCGGTGGCCGCGCTATTTTGCAGCAGGCGTTTTTTGTGGCTCGCTGGCGGCGCCCTTGCTGAAATTGGTGTCGTGCCTTGGGTAGCTAGCGGCGTGGGTGCCCTCGTGCATGGGCGCAGCAGCAAGGGCGAAGCGGCTTGTTTGCGGACCCAGCGTACAGTGCGTGACAGGACCTGGCTCAGCAGTCTAAAATGATTCCCTCGGAGTAGAGAATTTGGCCAAGCTGATCTTACTGACCGGCGGTGTCCGGAAGGAGTTTGAACTTGGCGAGTTCAACACCATCGGTCGACATCCGGACAACAGCGTCCAGATCTTAGACCGCATCGTCTCCAAAGAGCACGCGCACGTCATCCAGCAGCCTGACGGCTCGTTCATGCTGCGAGACTTGGGCTCGCTGAACGGCAGCTATGTCGGCAACACCCGCGTCTCGGATCAAGTCCTCAAGCACGGCGACGAGATCACGATGGGGTCGACCCGTCTTTTGTACTCGGACAAGCCGCCCAGTGAGGACTCGCTGCACCGCGTCACCATCGCGCCCAGCAGCATCAACGAGAGCCTGATCCGTCACAAGGTCGACGCCGAAAAGTCCGAGCGGTTCATGCCCGCCAAGGACTTGGGGCTAGACACGCTGAAGCGCGACTACGAGAAGCTGCGCATCGCCCACGAGCTGGGCCAGGCGATCATGGGCATCCTCGACTTAGAGACGCTGCTGCCCAAGATCTTGGACAAGTCGTTTGAGCTCTTGCCGGCGGATCGTGGCGTCATCTTGCTGATGGAAAACGGGCAGCTGTTGCCCAAGTACGTCAAGCACAAGAACGTGCGTCAGGCCAGCGAGCAGATTGTGCTTTCTAACGCCATCATCAGCGAGGTGACGCAGCAAAAGCGCGCGGTGCTCTCGTCGGATGCCAGCATGGATGCGCGGTTTGTGGGCTCGCACTCGATCATCATGCAGGGCATTCGCTCGACGATGAGCGTGCCGCTGATGCATGGCAGCGAGCTGCTTGGCGTCATGCACCTGGACTCGCAGATTGCGGCCAATGCGTTTACGGAAAAGGACCTGCAGCTGTTTAGCTCCGTCGCCAACCAAGCGGCGATTGCTATTCAGAATGCGCGCTTGGCCAAAAAGATCGAAGAAGAGGCGCGCACGCGAGCGCAGTTTCAGCGTCTGCTGTCGCCCAAGCTCGTCGAGCAGCTGGTGTCCGGTCAGCTGCACCTAGAAAAGGTCGGCGAGCTGCGCGAAGTCACGATGCTGTTCTCGGATATCCGCGGCTTTACGGCGATGAGCGAAAAAGCCAAGGCCACCGAGATCGTCGCCATGCTCAACGAGTACTTCGAGATCATGGTCGATATCCTGTTTCGCTGGAACGGCACCCTCGACAAGTACGTCGGCGACGAGATCATGGCGCTGTTTGGCGCGCCGGTGCCGATGGAGGACTCGTCGTGGCATGCGGTGCAGTGTGCGATCGACATGCAGGCGGCGCTGCGCGACTTTAACCAGAAGCGCAGCCTGCGCGGCCTTGAGCCCATTCAAATCGGCATCGGCATCAACACCGGCATGGTCGTCAGCGGCGCCATCGGCTCGTCGCACACCATGCAGTACACGGTCATCGGTGACGCGGTAAACACCGCCTCGCGCCTGTGCTCGATTGCCAAGCCCGGCGAGATCATCGTCAGCGAGAGCACGCTGGCCTCGGTGCAAGACAAGGTGGAGATGATTGCGCTGCCGCCGACCAAGGTAAAGGGCAAGGTCTCGGCGCTGCGCATCTTCAACGTCGTCGGTCGCAAAGGGGACTCCTCGGGATTTTTCTCGAAAGAGCTGACGCGGCCCGGCTAGGTGTACTAAAACCTCGCCGGTGAGGTCCTAGCATGAGCTTTTCGGATTCCCTGGGTCAGACTCTTCCCGCGGTAAACGCCACCCTAAATAGCCTTAGCGCCGTGCTGCTGGCGTCGGGCTTTTACTTCATCAAGCGCAAGAACATCGCCGCCCACCGCGCGTGCATGGGCTCGGCGTTTGCGGTGTCGGCGCTGTTTTTGGTTTGCTACTTAACGCGCTTTGCGCTGACCGGCACCCACCGCTTCCCCGGCGAGGGTGTGGCCAAAGTGCTGTATCTGACGATCCTGTTTAGCCACATGGCGCTGGCCGCGGTAACGCCGATCTTGGCCATTCGCGCCATCCAGCTGGCCAACCAGAAGCGCATCCCCGAGCACCGCCGCATCGTCAAGTACGCTTGGCCGATCTGGATGTACGTCAGCGTCACTGGTGTCGTCGTCTACGCGATGCTGTATCACTGGCCGACTGGTTAAAGTCGCGACTCTGTCGGTGGTGGCTCGCACAACAGCGCGGGCCAAGGCGGGAGGAGGAGACGGGCTAGCCTTTGCCGTTTACCTGGTAGGTTTTGACCTTCAGCGTCGGAGTGCCGAAGCTGATGCCAAAGCCCTTGTCTTCGATCTCGCCTTCGACGTCAGCGTGTACGCCAGGCATCAGCAGATCGGCTTTGCCACCGTCGAGCTTGTAGATGTCGCCGCTGCGCGTACGCAGGGTGTAGTAGCCGCCTTCTAAGTCGACGTGGTGGATGGTTCCTGACAGCTTCTTGGTCTTGGCTTTCACGGTGACGGCTCCTTCGTGACGGTCCTGCGTATGCGCTCACGATGACCTAGAACGACGCGGTGAGCAACCCCGGATGCGTGGCTGCTGCTGTCGCTGCGTC
>JAGNNG010000134.1 GCA_017990795.1 Deltaproteobacteria bacterium | reverse complement strand
GCCGTGCCCAGCACCTCCGCCCGTGCGACGCTCTTCCACAGTCGCCCGGTCTCCTCTAGCACCAGCGACACGGGGCGTAGCTTGTCGAGCGTACGCAGCAGCCGCACATCCCCCGGGTAGGCATACGCCGCACCCTCACGTACCTGAGCCGCGCGCGCGCCTTTTTTGCGAGCCACGTAGCGCTGAAAGTCGAAATCAACTGTCGGCATGACTCAGACGATACACGGGATGCAAAACGGTGGCTAGCCAAGGCACTGCCGGGCGGTCCGGACCAGGCAGCTAGGCATTCCCCACGCCAAAAAAAACGGCGCAGCCCTGGCCAATGTAGCCAGAGTGCGCCGCACCACAACAACCTAAGCCTAGCCGACGGGAGCTGGGGCCGAGCCTGGATTGGCCGCTGGGTCCGTGCCAGCAGGAGCGCCACCAGCAGGAGCACCACCAGCAGGAGCAGCGCCACCAGCAGGGGGGGCAATCTTGGTGGTGTCACCGCCAGCCTGAGCCTTGGGGCCACAAGCTGCAGTGCTGATCAGCATACCCGCGAGCGCAATGCCAAGAAGCTTCTTCATGTTCCATCCTCCAAATGTGTTCAAGGGCAGTTCCCGAGTGAGAACCGGGCGAAATTGTAATTTCCCCGACAAATGCGAGTCAATCGGAAGTTCCCACAGCCCAGAAAGCCTAGCGACGACGGGGCTTGGCAGCACTTTCGCGACCACAAACCCTGCGCCGAAACGAGGCCATACCGTCAGAGTCGGCACGTCGGGCAACGTAACTTAAGGTGAGTCTTTGGGCACGTCCTGCTGCGCCTCTTTGACGTCCTTTTCAAACTCGGTCTCGTGGCGCTGACGTTCTTCGCTTTGCCACTGGGCATCGGAAAACTGCGACAGAGAGTAGCGACTGGTCGTGTACTGATAGCCAGCCAGCGTCGATAGGTGCTCGCGATCTGGGTCTTGGTCTTCTAGCAGCAAGTAGCCGGTCAGGTCGCGCACCCGCAGCGGCATCGCCGGATTGCCGTCGCGAATCAGCTTGCCAAACACGGTCAGAGGCAGCTCGTGCGGACCGACGGTTAGCGGGTCATTCCAAATCAGGAAAGCAAACGACTTGCCGTTGGCGTCGTCCACGCGCACGGCCACAAGGTATCGACCGGCCTTTTGCACCTCAATACCGACGTACAGACGCAGCGAGCCGCCTTCGATGGCCTCACGAAAGCGACCGGTCAGCGTCGCGGGTGCATGCGGCGTGAAATAGATATCAAACATCGCCTGGCCTGACTCGCCGCCGGCTTGCAGCTGTAGATCGATCACCAGTGTGCCCAGGTACTCAGCAAAGCCCAGCTGGGCGGGCTGTACCGTTGCTGTATACGTACCGTCGCCAGCCGCTTCATCGCCAGCGCGGCCATCGTCGGCAAACTGCACAGCTGGCGTCGGCAGGCTCTTTGCGTTCGGCGCGGTCGCCGTTGCTGACAGCTTGGCCGAGCGCACCTCACACGGCACGCGCTTGCCCAGCGAGTCTTCGCAGCTGACCTGCAGCCGCACGCTCTCTTGACCAACGACAGCAATGCGGTCCTGCGTCAGCCGCAGCTTGACGTCCTGACTGGGAATGCCTTTGTGAGACAGCGGCTGCGCGCGCGTCACCGGGGCCGTAGGGCTCAGCTGGTCGCCATGCTCTGACGCCGGGCGCGATTCGGGAGGATACTGCGCCCACTTGCGATAGGTGGCTAGCTGCTCCTCGGCACGACGCAGCCGCTCGCGAGCCACTTGCTGCGGGGTAAGCAGGCCAGCCGAAGTCTCAATGAGTGCGGGCCCAGTCCCGATCGGTACTTGTGAACCACCAGCGGCTGTCGTGCCAAAAAGGCCAGTCGTACTAGGCTGTCCCGTCGCAGAAGCACCTGACTCGGGAGCTTGAGCAGGTGTCGCCACCGCGCTGTTGGTTCCCTTTTGTCGATAAAGCAGAAAGCCTGCAAAAAGCAGCACAAAGCCCACCAAGATGGCGAGCCAGCGTCTGCGCGTAGACGGATTGTCGCTGTCGCTGCTCGCCATCGGTGGCCTCTTCCGTTACTTCGCGTACGCCGCTACGTCAGAGCGGACCGGCGCGATGATGCCAAGCCAGTTGCCATTGGCGTAGTGGTTGTAGACCTCGCCATTGTCGCGGAAACGAACGGTGTGATTCGTCCACTTGGTAGCGCCACCCTCACAAGCGGCAGTGCCCATAGTCAGGTCGTTGCTCAACCAGTCAGTGGGGTTGCCAAAGCCTGCGCCTGCGCTACCCGACACACCACCCGTGGTGTGATAGGCCACCGCCTCGTCATCTTGGCCGGGCAGGATTCCCGAGTACAGCGTCCCGGAAGCACCAGCGTAGCGCTGAATCAGCAGACCCCTGGTCTGGTTGTGGTCGTACATCGCGCGCGCCGTCGTGGTCTTCAGGTCCTTGGTCAGCGGTTCGCTGGAGGCCCAGCTGCCGTAGTCGGACAGCTCACTGCCGCCCGAAGCGCCGGAAGCGACATAGACGGACTTGATGTTCCAGCCGGTCTGAGTGCCAGTACCCGCGCTGCCACAGACCCCGTTTGCATCTGGAGTGGCATTACTCTTGACGCGCAAACTGCTGCCGTAGTTTGCCAGGGTGTAACCAATCTGCAGGTCACCGGCGCTGTGCACCGCGATGTAGCACGAGTTGCTGCCGGTGCAAAAGCAGTCCAGCGCGTTGCGAACACGAAGGTTGGTCGAAGCGATGCTCTGAGTACCGTCCCAGTTGACGGCCTTCTTGTTCACGCCCGCGCTGGCAGTCGCGGGGCCCCAGTAGCCAAAGTTGGCATAGTTGCCTGCAGCCGAAGCCGCTCCGCCTCGTCCGTGAATCCACAGCGTGTAGTTGGTGGCGCTGGCCGGAGCCGCCCACAAAAGGCCCGCTACCGCAAGCGAGCTAGCCAGCGCAAAACGAGCTAAGCGGTTAAAAACGTTCGATCGGTTCATAAAGCACCCTCAGTCTGTTGGTTGTAAGGAGCGCTGTCGGTCTGGGCTGCATCGCTCCTCGTCACTGCTTGCAGGCCGAGCGGGTCAGAGTGTCACGCCCAGGCACCGACATCGGTAAGCGAGGCCGATTGTTACCCCGCTTTTTCTGCAGATGGAAGCGGCGTTATCGACGGCAAATTTGACGCAGTGCAATAGTTTTGGACTGGTTAATAACGCAGCGCAGCAGGTGCCAAGCTCGACCCGGTCGCTGGCGAAGACTGCGTGCCTCCAGCCGCTGCTCTGGCTTCACCACACAGCTGCCCAGCGCCAGTCGCCGCCATGTTAAAACTGGCGAAGCAGCGCCAAAAACAGGCCAAATCCGGCCAATTTCGCCCAAATCCGGCGTTTTTGACCGCGCCCCAGCCGCTTGCAACCCAAGCCCAACCAGGAGCCCCGGCCCATGAGCCCTAAGCACTGTTTCTTTGACGACCACGCAGCGACTCGCTGGCTGGATAGCTTGGCAGCGGGGCTGGCAGAGGCGGCGGCCTCGGGCAAGTGCGTGCTGGTGCAGCTGGGTCGCCCCGACTGTGGCGGCAGCCGCGCGCTGATCGAGCGCGTCCTCCCCAAAGAGGAAATCACCGAGGTCTTGAGGGAGAGCTTTGTGTGCGTGTGCCTAGACTCGCGCAGTCCAGGGGCCGAGGCTGAGGCGCTGCTGGCGCAGCTGCCGCGCGTAGAGCCGACGCCGATCTGTATGTACTTGGTGCCGCAGGCGGATGGCAGCGGTCGCATCGTCCACTCGACGGTGGGCGGACGACCGCCAGCGGTGTTTATGCGGGATCTGGTGCAGGCGCAGTCGGCCACGGGCCACCACGCCTAGCGACGATTAGGTGGCTTCCGGCTGCTTGGCTTTTAAGGCCGCCAGTCGATCGAGCAGCACACGACCACGCGCCGGATCGGTCATGTGGACAAACGCGGCCATTCCCGACAGCTGGTCCAGCGTCTCGCCGGGCTTGCCGGGCTTGCCTTGCTCGCGGTTGTGCAGCGCCGCCCGTAGCCGCCGCAGCACATCGCGCGGCACCCGCGCCCCCGGAGCCGTCACGCCTTTGGGCACCTGATTGATGACCAGGCCCGTGACACGCTGACGCTCACCGACGCGCACCACGCGAGTCTTGTCGGGATGCAGCTTAAAGCCCTCGGCGGTTAGGATCTGACCGACGCCGCGCAGCAGCGCTCCCACCGGCGCCCGCCCCGTCCCCGTATGACCATCGGCGTGACAGAACGAGAACGTTAGGTCGTCGGCATAGCGCGTGTAACGACAGCCGAGCAGCCGCGCCAGCCCCGACATCCGCCGGTCCAGTCGCATGCACAGCGCATTGGTCAGCGCCGGAGACGTCGGTGCACCTTGCGGCAGCGCGCGCGGTCCGGTCGCCACATGCAGCGTCTTGCCGCGAAACTGCACCACCTCACGCGGGGCCTCGGTCGCCAGCAGTGACAGCAGCGTTGCCGCTTGCTCCGACAGGCCGCCTTTGCGTAGCAGACCTCTAACGCGCCGCCAGGTGACGGTTGGGAAGAAGTCGCGGATATCCACCTTGACCAGCGTGTGCGCCCCGACGTGCTGCAGCGCATTGGTCAAGATCGAGCGGTCAGGCAAAAAGCCATGCGCGGCGCTGTGGACCGGCAGCCGCTCGGCCACCTGGCGAAGCATCCAGCGCTGCGCCGCTTTCAGGTCGCGCTTGGGCGCAAAGATGCTGCGTGGCGAGCCATCGCGCTTGGGAATCGTAAAGCTGTAGTAGTTAGAGCCGGTATCGGTCTCGCGGTGATAGGTCAGCTGCCGCAGCTTGGGAATCGACAGGCCCATCGCCTTGGCCAGCTGCTCGGGGGTGCTTATCTCGGGCAGGCCGTTGTCGCGGGCGCGCTCGCTGCGATTCTCGACGTCAAAGCGATCGACATCGGGATCGTCTTCCCAGTGGATGCCCGCGCCCAGGTGATTGATGTGGGTCGCGTGGTAGGCCTGCCAGGCCTTTTGCCGCAGCGCGCGCCGAGCCTCAGCCTCGGCCTTCTTTTTGGCCTTGTAGCCGGCTTTGTCGCGCTCAATCAGCGCCGACTCATCGCCGCCGTCGCTGGCCAGACCGCGAGACGCCAGCTGCTGGTCGATCCACTTGTCAATCCCACCAGCCTCGCGAATCGCCAGCCAGCGCGCTTGGCGGTCGGCCCGCTCTTGCTCGCGCTGCGCCCGCTCTGCCGCTGAGAGTTGCCCCTGTCGAGGTTGTGCCGCCGAAACCGGCGAGGCCTTTACGTAGGTATCGATCCGAGCTGTCACCGCTTGACCCTCTTTTACCTATTGCCGGGAACCGAGCCGCTGGAACCCAAAAGTCCAAGTGGCCGGTGCCTGGTGTGGAAGTCAGTAGACGCCTTAGAAGCTGCGGCTGCAGCGACGGGCGCACCTGACTGCGGGCTAAAGTCGCGGTGGCGTTTAAGAGGTTGAGGGAGGCGCCGAGCAGCGCCACCTTCTCACCTGGGGCACGGTAGCCTCACCGGTTCGCCTAGCTACACCCCTCGGCGTGCAGCTAGTAAACGGCGGTTGGCGTCGTTGATTCAGATACTAGCTGCACGCCGAGGGGTGTAGCTAGAGCGAACCAAGAACAGGCTACCTTGCGGAGATTGACCAGCAGTTCGACCAGAACGGCGCAACACCGTTCCTGCGCTCTAGGCGCTTAGGCTGAAGCGCTCGGTACCTCTCCCAACCTCTTAAGTTTCCACCTTTTTACACGACTTTTACCGCCCATTGCTAGAGAAAAATCTGTCTTTTATACGACTATTTTTTCGGTTCTTATTTCGCTCGTAATGCCCGTCTTGCTAGAGCCGCCTTACTAAGGCCCTCTTGCTCGGTAACTCAGGTGACTTGCGCGCGGCTGGTGCTAACCGGCCAGCGCACCTGCGTCGATAAAGCCATCGCTTGCCAGCGCATCGAGGCGCGAAAAATACGCCTGACGAGCCTCGGCATCGGTGTCAAACCACAGGCGCTGCTGACGCTGCTGCTCGCTGCTGCGCAGGCCCCAGCTTAGCCG
>JAGNNG010000133.1 GCA_017990795.1 Deltaproteobacteria bacterium | reverse complement strand
GCGTACGCGACGCGGGCTGAGCCGAGGCTGCTGCTCAATATCGGGCGGTCGCTGTTTCGCTTGGATCGTCCCGGCGAGGCGCTGCAGCGCTATCAGCAGTTTCGCGAGCAGTCGCCGGCCCTGGATGCGGCCACGCAAGAGTCGCTGGCCCGCTATATCACCGAGGCTGAAGCCGCCAAGGCCGCGCAGGATGAAAGTCACAAGCCGCTGCCCGCGCCGCCTCCGAAGCTGCCCTCGCTGGCTGCGCCTGGGGTGCTGCTGGGCCTCGGCGGGGCGCTGTTGGCGTCGAGCTTGGGCACCGGGCTTTATGCGCGACAGCTGCAGCAGGAGTTTTCCGACACCTCGCTGCAGACGATGATGTTTACGCCCGAGCTGCAGGACTTGCAGCAGCGCGGCCTCACGATGAACCAGGCGACCCTGGGGCTGGCGATTGGCGGCGGCGCGCTGGTCATTGCCGGTGCCACCTGGCTGGGCGTGGCTATCCATCAACGAAAAGTACTTCAATCCGCAAATACAAATCGTTGATTTTTTCAGCAAATTCATGCGGTTAAGATGAATAAATGAAAAATCTAGTAGTAGCTGCACTTTTTGTATCTGCTGGTTGCTTTAATCCTGATTTAAGTTCTTTTACATATCGCTGTGGCGGTAATACGTCGATATGTCCGGCTGGTTACGCATGTATTAGTGGTATTTGTCAGCTGGGTGCTGGGGATGTCAGCGATATGTCGATGGACGTTGTTGATCTTGCCAGCGCCACGGACCAGGCTGGCGCGCCGCCCTCGGACCTGAGCGGGCAGCCGCCAGGTGGCCCAAGCGCTGTCGCTGGCTGCGCCAATCCTGGCTACAAAGTGGGCCAGGCGTTTGCCTGTCCGGGGACCTTTGACGGCTCTAAAGCTGACGTCAATGCCGCGACCGCGCGCTGCGGGACGGGCTACCTGCCATGCACCACCTCGCTACTGGTGGACCAAGCGGCCTGTAACGCGTTACCGGGCTTCTTCGTCGCTGCTGTTCCAGGTAGTCGCTCTGCACTGGCGGCTCCAGAGTCGGCCAGCTGTGCCGCTCCCTCTGCGCAAGGCGAGCCTGGTCTATGGTTTGGCTGTGGCCAGCTGCGCGCGGCCCGGGCGGTCATCACGCTAAAGCCCTGCCTCGGCTTTCAGCGCGCCCTGGACTGCCTCAATGACCCCACCTGGGTTTGTGACACAAGAACTCTGCCAGGAGCCAAATACACCTTGGAATTTGCCGTCAACAGAAACGCCAATGACGGTATTTTGTGTTGCAGATAATGATGAATTTCTATTGCGCTTGCGAAGTAAGATTTTAATGGGAATTTTGCTTCTCGATGTTGCAGGCGTTGATTTTGCTGTGATTGCAATCGTTCCGCCCTTGCTTGATAATGTTCGACTGGAGAGTCGCTGTGGCCTATAGCAGCATTGGCCCTTATCAAATAACGCGACCGCTGGGACAAGGCGGTATGGGCGCAGTTTATGAAGCGATTTCGCCGGATCAAGGTCATCGCGTCGCGATCAAGGTCTTGCACGCGCGCCACACGCACTCTACCGAGGCTGTAGCGCGGTTTTTCAATGAGGCCAAAGCCGTAAACCTGATCGGCCACGAAGGGCTGGTCAAGATTACCGAGCACGGCCACCTTCCCGACGGCAGCGCCTACCTGGTGATGGAGTATCTGGCGGGTGACAACCTGGCCATTCATCTGCACCGTCATGGCCGCATGAGTGAGCGCGATGTCCTGCGCGTCGCGGGTCAGCTGGCCTCGGTGCTGGCGGCGACCCACGCAGCGGGCATTGTGCACCGCGACCTGAAGCCCGGGAACGTCATGCTGGTTCCCGATAACTCCGTCGCTGACGGCGAGCGAGTGAAGCTGCTCGACTTTGGGATTGCCAAGCTGTCGCTGCCGGTCGGCTCGGGCGCGGCGCCGATGACCCACGTCGGGGCGATGCTGGGCACGCCGCAGTATATGTCGCCGGAGCAGTGTCGCGGCTCGGCGCAGCTCGACGGTCGCTCGGATGTGTATTCGCTAGGCATCATGATGTTTCAGATGCTGGCGGGGCAGCTGCCATTTGAGACGCCCGGTAGTGAGATGGGTGTGGTGGCGCTGCACCTGCTGGCTCCAGTGCCGTCGCTGCTGCCGCTGGCTCCGCAGATCAGGCCAGCGCTGGCGCAGCTGGTCGAGCGCATGCTGGCCAAGGCCAAAGAAGAGCGCCCGAGCATGGCCGAGGTGGTGGAGGCTCTGCGAGCGCTGGGGGCTGCGGTGCAGGTGCAGTCGGTGGCCCCGGCAGCCTCGGCGACGTTGGCGATTCCGGGCGTGCCGTCCCCACCGATTGAGCCGTCGACGATGATGGCGACCAATCCCAGCTCGCTGCGTTCGCTAAGCGGACAGCGACTGGAGCTGCCGGGTCGGAACCGGCGACCCTTGCTGATGGGCGGCGCGGCTGCCGTTGTGGCGCTGGCGGTGACTGGGGTGGTCTTGCTGCAGCGCGGTCAGCCCACTGCGCCGTCTTCGAAAGCGGTCCAGGTTAGCGCCGCTGCTCAGAGGCCAAGTCCAACTCTTGCAGCCACTACTCAGCTCGCAGCGGCGTCGGTTGAGCCAGCCACAGTCGCTGTGCGAGCGCCCGCAGCAACGACTCCAGTTGCGACGGCTACAGCAGCGACGCCCGCTAGCAAGACGGCAATAGCGGTGAGCGCGCCTCGTCCGGCCAAGGCTGTTGCTGTTGCTGCGAGCGTCGCTGGCACGCCGTTAAAGCCGCGCAAGAAGGCCGCTCCGTCCAAGCTGGTCGATTAAGCGCGCACGCTGACGGTGAAGCAGGCTTAGCGACGGGGAAATGCGACCCAGACGTTGTGCCACTGCTTGCGCTCCTCGCGACGCAGCAGCAGGCGAATGAGCTGACCGCTGGCGATGCTCTTCATTGCCTCTGCGTACCCGAGCAGATCTCCCACTGGCTGATCGCCGATGCGCAGCAAGATATCGCCGCGCTCGACGCCGGCTTGCTCGGCGGGACTGCCTGGCTCCAGGGTCATGATGACCAGGCCGCGACTTTGATCGTAGCCAATTTTTTGCGCCATCGCGGGGGTTAGCTCGGCTACTGCGATGCCTAGCGCCGTCGGATGATGCGGAGTTACGGGTGGCTCAGGACGCGGTGGGTCGGGCTCGCCAAACTGCACCAGCGTCGACCGAGCAGCCCCGCCGCGCACAAAACCTACCGCGACCGAGCGCTTGTTGTTCTGGCCCAGTAGCCACATCAGGTCGTCGGAGCGTCGCACTGGCTTGCCGTCAAACTCCAGCACCACGTCGCCAAGCAGCAGACCCGCAGCAGCCGCAGGCGAGTTGTCAAAGACCTCGGCGAGCAGAGCACCTTTGCGGTCGGGCAGCTTTAGCGACAGGCGCAGCGCTTCGGTGACCGGCTGCGGGTAGATGCCCAGCCAGCTGCGCAGCACCCGACCTTGCTTGTGCAGCTGGTCGGCGATGGCGCGCGCGATGTTGGCGGGGATCGCAAAGCCGATGCCGCTGCCGGCGGTGGTTACGGCGGTGTTGATGCCGATGACCTCGCCACGTACCGAGAATAGCGGCCCGCCCGAGTTGCCCGGATTTATCGGCGCATCGGTCTGGATGAAGTCGAAAAATCCCTGGCTGTTGCCGGGCTGGACTTCACGCCGTCCCTTGGCCGAGACGACTCCGATAGTGACAGAGTGATCGAGGCCGAACGGGTTGCCGATGGCCATCACCCACTCACCGATGCGAACGGCGTCGCTGTCGCCCAGGGTTGCCCACGGCAGCGTGGCTCCAGCGTCGATCTTTAGCAGCGCGATGTCGGTGCGCTCATCGCGGCCAATCACTTTGGCGGACAGCTCGCGCTCGTCTTGCAAGCGGACGCGGACTTCGGCGGCGTTTTCGACGACGTGGTTGTTGGTAAGGATATGCCCGCTCTCGTTGATGATGACGCCGGTGCCTTGCTCGCGACCGCGCCGTCGGGGTCCTTCTTCGTCGGGTAGGCGCGTGGCCGTGACACTGACGACGGCGGGGCCTAGCTGCTGCGCCAGCTCGACGAACGTGGGCACGGTGCTGCTGCTGGCGCGCACAGGCTTGGGCAGCGCTGGCTTGCGGGCCGGAAAGACCGAGGCACCGGGACTGGTAGCTGGTACAGCACTCGTTGCTGTCGATGGGGACCGACCGGCGGCGATGGTGCCACGCCGAGCAGGCGCATCGTTCGCGGCAGCAGTCAGCACCACTTGACCCACAAAGAGCCACGGCAAGATACGACGGAGCCTAGACGGTCGGCTTGGCACGCAGAGAGCCTCGTTTCCCTGACTCATCATGTCATGGCATAGGACGGGCTCGCTAGCATATGATGCGCCGCGATGTCGCCCCAGCACCCCAAGACCGCAAGCGGCGGAAGCCAAAATAGCGCGCCAGCCTCGGCCAGCTCAGTCGAAACTGCGTCCAGCACGGGGGCCTTTGCCGGTGCTGCGGTGCATGCGGGCGTGGCCTCGGGCTTGCCAGTCAGCGCGCGGCCAGCCAGCGGTCGTGTGCCGCCGCCGCCGCCACCACCGTCCAATCGCTATCGTCGCGATCCTCGCCTGGCCGCCATCTACGAGAGCGAGCTGGCCCCGGTGTGGACCGAGCCGTTTGGTCGCCTGTTGCTGTCGCAGGTGCAGCCGCTGCGCCGACCCAGAGCCACGCTGCTCGACGTGATGTGCCATACCGGCTTTCCCAGCCTGGAGCTCTTGCGGCGCTTTCCCGAGGCGCGCGTATTTGCGGTGGACCCGTCGTCGGCGCTGCTGGATATCGCCCGCCAGCGCGCCGGAGCGCAGACCAGCCGCCGCATCTTTTTTCGCACCGAGCCCACCGACGCGCGCCTGCCGTTTGACGAGAGCGTCTACGACCTGGTGATGTCAAACCTTGGGCTGTACGACGCGACGCAGCCGCGACAGCTGCTCAAAGACATGGCGCGGGTGGCGCAGCCGGGGGCGCAGGTGCTGGCGACGATGCCCATCGCGGGCAGCTTCAGCGAGTTTTATACGCTGCTGGCGGCGCTGCTGCAGGATCGCCCCAAAGAGGCCTCGCGGCTGCGCGCGCACCTGTGGTGCTGGCCGGATGCAGCGACAGTGCTCGGCTGGGCCAGTGAAGCCGGGCTCGTCGATGCCAAGCTGGTGGTGGAGCCTTTTACGCTGCTGTTTGCCGGCGGCGCCGACCTGTTTTTCTCACCGGTGATCGAGTATGGGCCGCTGACTGCGTGGAAGACCGTCCTTGGCGATCGCGGGCCCGAGATGCAGGCGGCGTTTGCCCAACTTAAAGACGCCATCGATCTGTACTGCCGTGGCGAGGGTGACGGCGCGCAGCAGCTGCTTCGTCAGTCCCAGCTGGTAAGTCCGATGCAGCGACCGATGCCGATGCCGCTTGCTCTGACCGTGCGTGCGGCGTGCTTGGTAGCGCGTAAGCCAATGCCCGCGCTGCCATCGGACGACGATGTGACACCGCCGCCGCGCTAGCTTCAGGTCGCCGTCCACCTCGCCCCAAGTCACCGCTGCTCGCCGCTTGGTTAGTCGCACCAGCCCGGCGCAGAACTTTTTGGAGAGCCCGTGAGTAAGCCAGCCATCTTGGAGACCGCTGCTGCGTATGAGCAGCTTGTGCAATCGCTGCAGGAACACGATCGTCGCTACTACGTCGACAACGATCCCAGCATCGCCGATGTCGAGTACGACCTGCTGCGCAAGCAGCTAGAGGCCACCGAGGCCGCGCATCCCGACTGGGTGGTGGCGCACTCGCCGTCGCGTCGGGTCGGTCATGTGCCGCTGTCGGCGTTTCGCAAAGTCGAGCGCGCGGTGCCGATGCTGTCGCTGGACAACACCTACAGCGAGTCCGATCTGCGCGAGTTCTGCGAGCGGGCGCTGCGCGGCCTGATCGCTGCGGGCGACAGCAAGCCGCCGGTCTACGTCCTAGAGCCCAAGATTGACGGCATCGGCATCGAGCTCTGTTACACCGCGGGTCTTTTTACCCTCGGCAGCACGCGCGGCGATGGCA
>JAGNNG010000132.1 GCA_017990795.1 Deltaproteobacteria bacterium | reverse complement strand
ACGTCGATGGTGGGCAAGCTGGGGATTGTGGTCACCAACACCAGCGATCGGCTGACCGCCACGGTCACGCTGGAAGATGCAGCGGGGGTGATCGAGACGCAGACGATTCCTCCGGCGAAGATGGGTGATCCGCAGGGCGGCATGGCGATCTTTCGACTGGACCATGGCCGCAACAAGCTGACCGGGACTGAGCTGGCTAAGAAGGGTTTTCACCTTAGCTCTACGGCACCGGTCGCGGTGTATCAGTTTCATCCAATCGATGCGGCGACGGTTTTTTCGGGGTCAGCGACGCTGCTCTTGCCCGAGCACGTGATGGCTAAGAACTACTTTGTGATGTCGTACACCTATAATGCAGAGCTGATGACGTCGCCGCCGCAGGGGCAGGGCTTCGTCGCTGTGGTCGGCTTGCAGGACGGTACGCTGGTGGAGGTCACGTCTCCAGTTGCCACCTCGCCAGCACCGGGGGTTGCGGGATTAAAGCCCGGCGAGACGCTGAAGAAGTTCCTGAATCGCTACGAAGTGCTGGAGGTGGTGCAGACCAACTCGCGCGAGGACATCTCGGGCGCGACGGTGAAAGCGAGTGCTCCGGTCGCGGTGTTTGGCGGCGCGGGCGGTGTGTCGGTGCCTTACAGCGCTGTCGGCGGCAACCACTTTGGCGTGCAGATGTTCCCGCTTGAGACGTGGGGTAAAAAATATCTGGCAGCCAAGGTCAAGCAGCGCAATAGCTCGGACAAAGACTACTATCGCATCGTCGCTAGCCTCGACGGCACGCAGGTAACGCTAAGTGGTGGGACCAACTTGCCGCTGAATGTGCCGGTGCTCAAAAAGGGGCAGATTTTTGAGTTTGCGACGGACTCGGACTTTGTGATCGAGGCAGATAAGCCGATCTTGGCGTTTCAGTACATGCCGGCGTGGGGCAACTTGAGCGGTAAGTATGACCCCAAGGAGTTCCCAAGCGGCGTGTCGCCAAGCTGTCCATTTACCGGCTCTGTGGACGACGTAAAGTGCCTGGGCGATGCCAACATCACGCCGCTGATTCCCGTCGAGCAGTTCCGCAGCGACTACATTTTTTACGTGCCGCAGACGTACACCTACGACTACGTAAACGTCTTGGCCGATGCTGATGCGAAGCTCGTTCTCGACGGTGTGCCTGTGACGGAGGCCATTCGGCAGATTGGCGCCGGTCCGTATGGTCGCGCCATCATTCGCTTGCCACAGACGGGAAATCACCGCATCACGGGCTCTAAGCCGTTTGGATTGATTGGTTATGGCTATTCGTATGCGACCTCGTATTCCTACGCTGGCGGCCTGAACTTGGACCGCATCAATCCCATCGAGTAGCGCAAGCAAGATAGCCGGCAGTCCTCAGCTGGGCTGCGTGCTTCGATTCTGTGGCTACTGCGCACCACGGGTCTGCTGTGCCGCGCTGGCTTGCGACCCAATGTGCCAGCTATCAGCGAAGGTCAAGTGCTGTCGGCAGGCTATGCACTTTGCTGAAACGGTCGCGTGGCAGCCATGCTACCCTTGGCATCATGCTCCGAAAAGTCATGCCCACCCGCACCCGGTTGTCTCTACATCGATCGCTCGCACTGGCGTGGGCGATGTCTTGGGCTTCGCTGACAGGAGGCTCGGCAGCCTACGCACAGGACTCCAACCTGCACTCTGACGAGGCAGCGGCGCAGTACCACAAGGGCTTGGCCTTGATGCAGGCAGGCAAGCTGGAGGATGCTCAGGCCGCGCTAGAGGAAGCGATCAAGCTGCGTCCTGGCTACGCTGCCGCCGAGCTAACGCTTGGCAATACGCTGCGGAAGCAGCAGAAGTGCGACAAGGCTGTGCCGCATTATGAGGCGGTGATTCGTACTCAGCCCGATGATCCGTTTGCGCACGGGAACCTTGGCCTTTGCTACGCGAGGACCAATCGCCAGCAAGAGGCGATTCGGGCGTTTGTGAGGGCCACCGAGCTGGCTCCGAACGAGGTGCAGTGGCGCTACTCGCTGGGCGCGCTGTATCGTCAGACCAAGCAGTTTGACAAGGCGCTGCCGCACTTGGAAAAAGCGGTGCAGCTTGATCCCAATAATCCCGATGCACTGCGCAACCTGGCCGTCGGTTTGCGGCAAGCCAAGCAGCTGGATCGCGCCGCTGAGATCACCAAGCAGGCCATCAAGCTGCTGCCAAACGATAGTGACCTACGCTTCGATCTCGGCGTCATCTACCGTGTGCAGCAAAAGACGACCGAAGCCATTGCCGCTTATCGCGACGCCATCCGCATCAACGACAAAAATGCCGAGGCTTGGTACGACCTAGGCGTCCTGCTTGCGCAAGATCGTCAGCGTGACGAGGCAGTCGCCGCCTTCAATACGTACATCGACTTGGTGGGCAGCAAAAAGCCGGTGCAGGCTGAGGGAGTGCGTCAGCAAATCAAGGGCATGGGTGGAACTCCACACTAGCGCACTAAGCGCTGCTTGCTTCTGAGCACGTCAGCCGATCTCCGTTTGTAACGATTCCTCCTGTTGCCTTGTTCGCGATCTCTTAAGTTCCCATACAGCTGATTCCGACCGCTGCGAATTGCTATAAGCAAGAATCAAAAGCGTCGCTATTCTATCGCTAAACACAGCAAATAATCATTGTCTATCATGGGATATGATTTAGGGCATTTGCGCATTCTTTTTATGGCGCTAGTGCTATGAAGATAGTTATGTGCTGAAAGTTTATGTAAGTATGTGCCAGTCGCTATTCAACTAATGCAGATTTGTAGCGTCGTCGGTCAAAGTCGGCTCAGAGGACGGTCGCACTGGCCGCCAATCTTGACGTTTGCAGACGGCGACGATACGCTACCCCAGCATGTTTTGGGCCTGGGATTACGCACAGACAGTTTGGCTTCCCATCAGCGTGTGTCGGCATGCGGAAATAGGAGTCAACTGCCAGGTTTGTACTGCTGCAGCGTGCGAAAGTAACTGCACATCGCTACTGCATAGAACCCTCCATGCCCCAGTAGCTACCGGTTATCGCTTAACATCCGCGCGGTGTTTTTGGGTGACTCCCGGGTTCGCGCGTCGGCGCTTGACCTGCAGAAAGCGGGCGCTGCGGCAGGGGGCCAAGGCTCTCGCTGGTGTTTGGGGAGTTGGCGGTCTACCGGTAAGCGCAGCGGATCCTGGTGCTTCGCAGCTTTGGCTTGCTGGTCCGGTGCGCGCTGCTGATAAAGTAGGTAGACGTCAGAGTCTGGCAACCACCAGGCAGGCAGCGTCTGCAACTGACAGAGAGTACAGCCATGACGCGGTTTTTTGGCTCAGACCGCTTGTGGCTCGTCGCTCGCAACCAAGAGTGCAGCTGCAAGCCATGGGGCTTTCCACCTAGCACCGACAGCGCACGAGGAACAAGGGATGGATCAAACCAAGAAGACGATGCGCCATTTTTACTGCCGCGACCTCCTGTGGGAGACGTTTGAGGCGATGGCGAACGACTTCGATTGCTCCATCGACTACCTGATCAACGAGTCGATGCGGCTCTACGCGCGCTCGAAGAACTATCAGGTTCCGTCGGCAGGGCCGCCAAGTCAGATCATGCCCAGCGCAGGACAGGCCACCGGGCAGGGTGGGCCCGCGCGTCCGGGAGCGCCGACGCCGTCCGCATCTTTTCCTCGTCCGACGACGGCACTAAACGCGGTCCGGCCTGGGACTGCGCCTTCCCCTTCGGTGACGATGGCGCGGCCTGCCACAGTGCCGCCGATAAATACGCCGCCACCGACGGCTCCACGAACCAATCCGCCAGCCAGCTCGGTTTCAGCGATACCACTGACGCCAAGTCCGACACCGACCGGACAGATGCCTGGCAACTGGGCTCCGCCGCTTAATCCTGCCAGCGCTCCCACCGGTGGTGAAGTGGCTGCGCCGCCGCTGTTTTTGTTATTCCAAGGCCAGCGCCTGACCATCGACAAAGAGCAGTACATCATCGGACGCGGCAGCAAGACCGGAGACTTGGCGATCAAAGACGGCAATATCTCGCGGCAGCATGCGATGGTGTTGCGTCGCAACGGGGCCTACTACATCAAGGACCTCGGGTCGACCAACGGCATCGAGTACAAAGGCATGCGCATCGACAACAAGCGCATCGACGAGGGCGACATCTTTTTCATCTGCGACTACGAGCTGAAGTTTACCTATCAGCCGTAAGCGCAGCGAGGGGCGCTGCTGGTGGGAGTCAGCGCCTAGAACTTGACCTTCACCTTGAACGGCTTCTTGCCCGCTTTGACCTTGAACGGCTTTTCATGCAGCTCGTCGGTGACTGGGCGTAGGAAGCCGAAGTTGTGCTTGCCTGGCTCGACCGAGATGTCATCGCTCGGGCAGGTACGACCGGTATCAAAGCCATCGATCAAGATGCGCAGCTGATCCTTGGTCTTGCAGGTGATCTTCAGCGCTTGGTCACCAGCGACATCGGGGGGCAGCTTTGCGCGCTCCAGCGAGATCGTAAGTGGTGCACCAGCGGTGACTTCTTTGCGCAGAGGCAGGTACTGCTCGGCCAAGAGCAGTAGCTTGTGTGGCCCAGACCCTAGCTTGAGCGTAGTCGGCGTTTTGCCTTTGGCTTCGCCATCGACATAGACCTCAGCCTCTGGCGTAGAGGTGAGTTTGAGCTCGCCAGCTGCCGCTGCTTTGGCCGCGATGGCCTGGCTCTCGGTCATGCCGTCAGCAGGAGAGCCACCATCGGCTCGTACCTTCGCAGGGTCGCCGGTGCCAGCGGGTCCGTCTTGTGTGAAGTGATAAGTTGCCGCACTGGCGATGACAAACCCAACTAGGCCAAGCCCAACTAGCAGCAGTGTGTTGCGCTTGGATGGGGCGCCTGTCAGCTGTCCTGAGTCACCCACCGCCGGCGAGCTGATTGGGTTGGCATTATCGCCCAGGCCTGCTTCGGTCGTATTTGCACCGGCGTCGGTAAGGCCAACCTTGGGGGTGCCATTCGGCGTGGTTAGGGCTTGCTGCTGCGCGCGCGTGGCTGCTGCGGCTGCTTGCTCGGCGCGGGCGATGGCTAGCGCCTCGGCGGCATCGATCTGATTGGTGGCCTCATCCGCGACGGCAGCTGCAGCCTGAGCGTAGCGCGGTGGCGGCGATTTTACTGGAGTCAGCGCCGGGCTGGTTTGGCCTGCTGATAACTCATCTAGCTCGGCGGGCGACGAGGTTACAAGCGGGGCATAGCGCTCTGGTGTCAGCTCGGCTGCGGGAGGCGGGACTGGGTATTCTTGCGGTTGGCGTTGGGCTTCGTTCCGCTGTGCCTTCGCCGCCAAAGCGAGCTGCGCCGATTGACTGCCCGTCGGCGTAATGCTGGAGGAGAAAGGGTCGCTGTCTATCGCAGAGGCTGGTGGCTGCGCGCTTGTTCCGAGCTGCTCTGGGGAGAGACGGCCGCCCACGCCCGGAGTAGTCGTGCGCCACGTAGGTGGCTCAGCGGGAGCTCCGCGCTCAATAACCGTGGCAATGGGCAGCTCGGGATTGGAGCGTCGTTTGGGGGCTCCGGTGCGAGCTGCTCCTGCCCCAACGTCGGCCCGGCCTGAGCGCTTGCCATCTGCTGGCAGGTCAGCGGGCACTTCGTTGGCGGTTAGCCATTCCAGACCGGTCTTGGCTCGATTGCTTGCACTGCGCGATAGGTTCTCGTCGCTTGCCGCCCGTGCTCTGCTGCTCTCGCGGCTGGCATCGGCAGCAGACTCGATCGTGTCGGGCTGCGGGCGGCCAGGCGGCTGCAGAGGAATCTTTGGGTTGGTCATCAGCAGCGGCCTAGACATCGGCAGCGGCGTGTCTTCATCGCGCTCGGACTTACTGATGCGCGGGTTGGCGGCGGCAGCTGGTTCTTTGGCGGGGCGTGCAGCCTCTGGGTTTCCGCTCTTGGCGAGCGGCTGGAAGCTGACCTGTCCGCTGGCCAGTGGCTTGCCGGTCAGGATCGCTCCCGATAGACCTGGCTTTAGGCCCACGATGCGCCCCGTCGGTGGTGGCGGTAGCGGCTCGGCACTACTGCGCTCGCTGATCACGACGGGCTGCGGGACCGAGTCGCC
>JAGNNG010000131.1 GCA_017990795.1 Deltaproteobacteria bacterium | reverse complement strand
AGGTCTGCGGGCTTTTGCACGATCGCGTTCGTTGTTGCCAGCCTCGTGTAGTCGCCGATGCGAACATTTCCCGACGGCAAAGTCAGGTTGCCGCGTGCCACGGCAGCGGCGACTTCATCGGGCGCGATGCGAAACGCGCGCAGCTGCGCAGGGTCTAGATACACCACGATGGTGCGGACCTTGCCACCGGAAGGAGGCGGCGCAGACACGCCCGGCAGCGTTGCAAGCAAGGGTCTTACGCGGAACAGCGCCAGGTCTTGCAGTTCGGCCTCGCTGCGCTGCGGACTGGAAAACGTGAGCTGCCCAATCGGAATCGACCCCGCATCAAAGCGCACGATGAACGGCGGCAGCGTGCCCTGCGGCATAAACGAGGTCGCGCGAAACGCCATCGCCGTCACCTGAGCCGTCGCCTGCGGGATGTTGGTGCCAGGATGAAAGTACAGCTTGAGCATCGCCATCCCTTGAATCGACTGGGACTCGATGTGCTCGATACCGGCGATGTACAGGAAGTGATACTCGTAGAACGTAACGACCTGCGCTTCCATCTGCGCAGGAGACATGCCGCCATAGGGCTGCACGACGTAGATTACAGGAATGCCCAGGTCGGGAAAAATGTCGACAGGCGCACGGCGCAGCGTCAGGCCTGCCAAGATGAGAAGCGATAGCGCAGCGACGAGAACCGTAATCGGGCGGCGCAGCGCCCCCAGGACGAGCCACATCTAGCTGCCTCCTTTCGCAGAAGTCATTGCACCTTCTAAAGAGGGCTCTGCCCGCCCCTCTCCATCGGTTAAACCTCTGGAGCCTTCACCCACCGCGCGCCCCGAGTGCGGCGTTGTAAAATCCACAAGTCCACCAAAAAATGGCGACAGGTCCCCGAGCGCCCGCGACAGGAGCAGCCGAGCGCGCAGCACTCCGACGCGCGCCAGTGCATCTTCCGCCTCGGCCTGCGCCAGCAACCGCTGTGCGTCGGCAACATCAAGGACGCGCGCGAGCCCGGCCTTGTAGCGAGCAAGTGCCTGTTGCTCGGTTGCGCGGGCGGCTTGCTGCGCCATCGGCGTGTATTGCAGCACCGCCAGCGCGGCGTCGAGGGTGGCATGTGCAGCGTCTACTTGGCTTTTGATGGCCTGGGTCGTCTCCTCTTGCTGCGCGATCTCGAACGCCCGTTGTGCTGTCGCTGCATGAACGCGCGGGCGGACGCTAAACGCATCTAGGGCAGGCCAGGACACCACAAGCCCCGCACCCCAGTTCGCGGCGTCAGGAACAAGTCCCCCTGCGATGGCCGTCGAGCTTAGACCGGAGCCGCGCGACCACAGCGCGACCAGTAGCTCGACTCGTGGTAGGTACTGCATCCGCGTCGCGCGCAGTTGTGCTTCGGCGACTTCGATGGCGCGCTGCGATTCACGCAGCGCAGGGTGCAGGCCGTCCCGTGCTGCGGAGGAGCGTTCGACTTGCAACGGGGTGGCGCTCATCGGCAGAACCTCGATGGCAATACCAGCGACTCCCAGCGCCTGCGCGAGCTGAACGCGCGCCACAGCTTCCGTTTGCTCGGCCCGCGCTTGCTGCACCTGGGCCATCGCCAGCTCGGCGCGGCTACGGCTGGCATCGGCACCAGGACGCAGATCCGCGCGCTGGTAAGACTCCGCGACTGTCGCCAGGGTCTTCGCGCGCTCAACGCCTGCTCGCATAGCCTGTACGACCGCCGAAGCGGCCCACACTTGCAGGTAGCTGTCCGCTGCAGAATACGCGACCTCGAGCTTGCGCATGGCAGTCGCCGACTGCGCTTGGGCCTCGGTCGCGAGCGCTGCATCGACCTGGGCCATGCGCTGCGCGAGCCCCGCAACATCCCAGGCTGCGGCCAGACTGACCGCGCTGCCAAATTCACCTCGGTCGAGTTGTGTAACCATCGGTGGACCCGTCACACTGGGCATCCCCGGCAGCGGAAACACGGTCCCCGCTACGACATTGCTGGTGGCGCGGGTGAACTGCAGTCCCAGGTCGAGCCGGGGCAGCAGCGCCATGCGAGCCTGCGTGGTCTGCGCCGCGCGTGACGACTCGACTGCCGCCCGAGCTTTTAAGCTGGGGTGATGCGATAACGCAAACGCGACCGCCTGTTCGATTGATAACGGTCGCGGCGGTTCGCCTGCGCGCACATTGGAATCGGCCAGTGCATGAACGCCGCCGCCCGTCAGCCCGGCCCACAGGAGCAAGCCCACGGCGAGAGGCCCGCTGGTCCGTCGCTTTCTAGAGCCTTCCGGTGCGCGCGATTTCGGTTGCCTTTCGGTCATTTCAGCACTTTTTAGAACACTTGCGCGCTATACAAATCAATATGATTCAGTTGTTATAAACAAGCATTCATCGGCTGGCTCGCATCGCCGCCCTGTCTATGCTGAGCCTTGTGCATGGCCCTGCCTCTGCACAGGAGATTCGGGCAGGATTAAGCGAGTCGCGGAAGTTGGCAGCGCTGCCCGCCGCGAAGACGACACGGCCCTCCAGCGCGAGGGGCTGGTCGGCCTAGCGATTGCCGTATCGAGTGACCAACGAAGACCGGTCTACGGTGACCTACTTGTCCAGACGCAGGCCACCTTCAACAGCTAGAGCTGCGCGATGAAAAATGACATCACGCTCCGCCTGCTTCCTCGGCTCGATCTGCCATTGTTGCCGCAGGCCATCTACACATTGGGCGGGCCGCGCTACATCGGTCACGGCACCTTTGCGACAGACCAAGCCGCCGCGCTGGATCTGGGCGCGTTCAGAAACGGCCCAGCCTCCGACGCACTGCTGGTCAAATTGACGCACTGGCATGGGTAGCTATGGCTACTTGCTCGCCTTGATGGAGGCTGTCTGATCCAGCGCCCCGCGCAGACCGCGCGCCAGCATCAGCGCATCATCGACCGCCCAGAAGTGCATGAAGAACAAGCGCGGCTCCTCGGTCAGCATGTGGCTGTGCAGCGCAGTGACCATAATGTTGTGCTTGCGCAGCGCGCGGATCACAGGGTTCACCTCGGCAGGCGCGAGCACAAAGTCGCCGGTAATCGCCGCCTTGCCGCTGCCCGTCGGCTGAAAGTTCAGCGCTGTGCCCAGGCCCATCGATGGCGGGATCTCCATGCCGTCCATCGTGATCTTCTCTGTGCGCGGCACGCTAAATTGATAGACGCCACCGTTGTTTTTTCCCGTCGTTCCGATGATCTGATCAAGCTGCGCAGTATCGAGATCCACCGATGGAGGAGGGTCGCCACTCGGCGGCGTGATCGGCGTCTTACTTAAAAGCAGCCCGGCTCGCAGCGCAGTCGCCAGCTTCACCGCATCGCCATGCCCTTCGACGTGCATATAGACGACGCGAGGCTGCTCCGAAAAGACATGGTTGTGCATCGCGGACTGCTCGATGCCACCCTCTTGCAGCTTGGTCAGCACTGGATTTACTTCGTCTTCGAGCAGCACCAGGTCGCCCATTACCATCGTGTCATGCGGCATCGCCTTGAACGCGAGCCAAGCGCCAAGCGCCAGCGTCGGCTTGAACTGCACAGCCCCGACCGTGACCGTCAGATCCGTTCGTGGCAGCCCAAACTTGTAGACATCGCCCGGCTGCATCGCGCCCGGCTTGCCGATGGCCGCATCCACCGCCTTCCAGTCCACGGTGACAGGCGGCGCATCGGGCGGGTGACTGGCGACCTGATGCGCACAGGCCGCAGTCAGTCCCAGCAGCAGCGTTGGTAGATGGAACTGGATCACGCGAAGGCAGCGGGAGGGAATCAGCAACGGCAGGGCGTACATATGAACCTCTCTGGAGGGATGGCGTAGCGCTGGATGAAGGCCACGTATGGGTAGGCATCATAGATTCAACTGCAATGAATTTTGCAGATGAATCTAGCAGTTGTAACTAATGCACTTGGCCCTCCCCAAGTTTAGTGGCGCTCCTGACAGAGTCGTGGGTCGAGTTGGCGGCACCGTACAGCGGCGTGGCAGTGATACCCTACGCTGCTCGTCCTCCAGCAATCAGTCTTGCCCCGGATTGGTTTACTGCCCAGCGCGAGCAGCACCACATCCGAGATCGAAGCCCACCTGCTCGGCGAACGACACGTACGCAACGGTGATATGAAACGACTAAGCCAGTCTTACAAAGAACAGCCGGTTCAAAGGCACTTACTCGCGCGTGGGATTGAGGCGCGGATGTGTTTCCTCGCACAGCACTAGAACGACACCGCCCGAGATAAACATACAGGCCGCTGTGAACCAGAAGCCCGCTTCAATGCCGCCAAACAGTGCAGCTACCGCACCTAGCAGAAGTGCGCCGATGCCGTAACCCAGGTCGCGCCAGAATCGGTAGATGCCTATGGCAGAGCCGCGCCAGCTGGGGTGGGCAATGTCTGACACAGAGGCGGATAACGTCGGGTAGAGCAACGCCATTCCAAAGCCCATCAACGCCGCAGCGCACGACCACCAAAGCTCTCCTTGACCAAGTAGCACCAGCGCAACGCCTGCACCACATAGCCACATCCCCGCGATGATAGGCTTCCGTCGTCCGACGAGGTCGGACAAGTAGCCGGTCGCAAACTGTGACACTCCCCAAACAAAGCCGTAGGTGCCGACAACCCAGCCGATGCCCGCGAGGCGCAAGCCGTGCTTGTACAGATAGACGGGGAAAAGTACCCACACCAGCGCATCGACGAACTTCTCCACCAGCCCAGCTTGGCAAAGTGCGGCCATGCGTGCGTCACGCCATGACATCAGCGTGAACACATGCCAAGTGCTAGGGGTGTCCGTGATGTTGGTAGGGTAGCGCGGCCTGGGACCACTGCCTCCGGGTTCAGCATACTTTTTGCCTTCGGCGTGCGCCCACTGCAGCGTGTCTTTGACTCCTAGCCAAGTCAGAAGTGTTGCTGTGCCCACCACCCCAAAGCCGAAGCGCATCAGCCCGGCACGCGGTCCATAGGCGATGGCAAGATAGCCAGTCGCGACACCCGCCACTGCAACGCCGAAGTACCCGGCAAACTCATTGATTCCAATTGTGAGGCCGCGCTGAGCAGCAGTGGTGAGATCGAGCTTAGAAGTTTGCGTCATCGACCAAGTAAGACCCTGGTTAATTCCTAGCAGCACTGTCGCTGCTACAATCCAGTTCCAGTTGGGCGCGTACAGAATCAGAAGCGGAATCGGCAGTGCGGCCAGCCAACCCAGAAACAGTACTCTTTTGCGACCGATGCGCTCAGACAACCGACCCGCGACAAAGTTGAGCGTACCTTTGACAAAGCCGAAGGCCGTCACAAATGCCATCAGCATCATGAATGAGCCCTTGGTCACGCCGAACTCCGACTCCGCAAGCGCAGGAACCACAGTGCGGAACATGCCGATAGTGAGGCCAACCAAAAACACCTGCAGCACCAGCTGCGCGAACAGCACGAGGTTGGCACGAATGCCAAATTGCAAAGCTGGAATATCAGTATCAGTTTTCATGGATGGTCGGCCCGAGCCCGAAGTCGATGTCGTGCCGCAGCATGAACGCGAGCGCGACAGATAGCTACCTCCGAGCTGCTGGCATCTCAAGCAGCGTGGCTCCCACTCACAAACCGCTCACTACCACCGCAAGTAAACACCCACCTCACTGACTTCTACGGATTGCTACGGCCTTGCAGCAGACGCTGTCGCGTCTCCACAAAAGCCGTAGATGCTCAAACCGTTGCAGCTTTTTCGCCGGGGCTACGGGAGGATTCTGTATTCCGCGCGCGCAACAGTAGCGGGGAACTGTCGGCTCTGCTGCTTGGATCACGCCGAGCCTGCCGCGCACCGCATCTGCACGGTCCAATTTCCTCTCCTGGCACACCGAGCAAACCTTGTTAGCTGGCGCCTACAAAGCAGCGGTCCTTGAACCTTGCAACGGCACCCCGCAGCGCACACAGCGCGACTGGATGCGCTGCAGCGCAGAACCCATCGCGGTCACGGCCTCATGCAGCACGGTCTAATAGCCTCGGGGCATCTGAATGGCGCACAGCTGCGCCTGCACCGCACACAAGGGTGCGACCGCTGCCAAGCCCAGGTTACGCACCTC
>JAGNNG010000130.1 GCA_017990795.1 Deltaproteobacteria bacterium | reverse complement strand
CTACTCTTGGCAGATGCATGGCTCGCTCTGGCGCTCTGCGAGGAGCTTTTCGACATGCGGCAGGTAGTAGCCGGCGGTCATGTGGCCCTCCAGCTCGCCGGACGCAATCGACTCTTCCAGTGTGCGCTTGAGGTCACCGATAAGCCTAGACGGTGGCAGGTGAAAGTGGGCCATGATGACATCGCCAATACCACCGGGTAGCGGCGGCGTTACTGCATCCGCACTGCGAATGGTGTCGATGCGCGCGGCCAGGGCATCCAGGTTTTGCAGCCCGTTCTGACGTTTCCCAGGACGCCGTGACGTGATGTCGGCGCGCGAGAGCTCTAGCAACTCGGGCAGGTATCCACCCATCTCCTTGGTGAACCGTCGCACCGCTGAGTCCGTCCAGCTTTCCACGTACTGATTAGGGCGCAGGTGATTGAGGATCAGAAATCGCAGCGTGCGGTGGGTCTCGCGGTCAAAGAGCAGGCGCTTGCCGATGTCATCGAACATCTTGGCACCTACTTCTGAGTGACGATGGAAGTGGACCTTGCCGCTGGCGGTAAAAGTTCGCGTTCGGACTTTGCCGATATCGTGCAGCATCGCTGCCCAGCGCACCGACGAGCGTGCCGACGCTTGCCACACCACCTGCTTGGTGTGTTCCCAGACATCTTTGTGGCGGCGCCCCGCTTCCTGAGAAAAGTCCACGGTGGCATGCAGCTCGGGGAGGAAGGTACGAAGAGCACCGCTTTCATACAGCCACTGCAGGCCTGCGGGGGCGCCGCTCGACATCAAGATTTGCTCTACCTGCTCGCGTAGCTGTAAGGGCGCGACAGATAGGACTTGCGGCGCTTGCTCCTGCGCGGCTTCGCGGAGGTTTGCGTAGTCTGGTGCGCTTCGCAGCAGAGACCACTTATCTGCATGCTCAGAGAACACCTGTCCGGCGCGCAAGACCCAGCTTGGGTCAATCTTGCTGGACAGCTCCATCAGTAGGTCAGGGCGCATGTGCGTAGCTTTCGGTGACGATAACTTGGAGCCGACAACGCTGCACAGCGTCGGCAATGGCGAAGTTTCGCAGGCTACGGAGAACAGATCGCGCGGTCAAACAAAAAGTGTTGGCTGACGATTTGGCTAACTGAAGGTATCGAGGTGGGAGGCTCACGCTGCCATCGGTGGGCTAGCAGCGTACGGACTAAGTGGCAGAGAAATTAGCCAGGGAAGCGAGTGCCACGACAAGTGCCTTTGACGCAGGTGGCGCCGCTGGTGCACTGCTTATTGTCGCTGCAGGTTGGCAGGCAGTAAGCATTGATGCAGCGGAACGCTCCGGCGCCGCCACAGTCGAGGTCGAACTGGCACTGCGTGGCTGCCGGCGCCGGATCTTCGACACAAGCTCCCGCGCTGCAGACCTGGCCAAGCGCGCACTTCCCATCGGGGCACAGGCTGGCGCAGGTCTTGTTGACGCACTTGGCGCTGGTTCCACACTGGGCGTCTGCAGTGCAGACACCACCAGAGAGACCGCACTGGGTTGCGCCACTGGGACGGCAACGACCCGTTACACAGCTAAGTCCGCTGGCGCAGCTAGAGTCGTCTTTGCAGGCTGGCTCGCAGCGACCGACGTTACAGAGCTTGCCATCTCCGCAGGCTGCATCATTGTCACAAGTTGTGCTGCCAGTTGGGCCGGGGTCCGGCTTGGCGGGATCGCCTGGTACTGGATAGCAGCTGCCGCCGGTACAGGCGTAGCAGCCACTTTGGTCGCAGTAGCGGCGCTCTGCTTGATCGTTGCCCTTGTCACACGCCGAGATCAGACCCACTGCGAAAAGTAGCGGCATCGCGAGGCGCGAGAACAGAGACACAGGAGTGTAAGAAGTCCGGGGCATTTGACTATCCCTCCAAGCAACGAGCTACTGGAAATCTGCGTCGAACTGGCACTGCACCAGCACCAAGCCAGTATCAAGCCAGCGTCGTACTCAATTGACCTATTACTCTTTGATCCTACAAGCGGCGTGCCGCATTGCTAGCACTATTTGTAAGTGGCGTCTGCGTCGGGTTGCGCCTACTTCCATGCCAGTCGCAGAATCTTCGTGAACAGAGGTTTACAGCTGGTGAGTAAACCAGCCTTGGCTGCTGGATGAAGTTCAACGCAAGCCTGACCCACACAGGGATTACTGTACGACCTAGAGTGATTCTGGTGGGCGCACAGCATAAGGCCTTCGCTTTTCACGTAGGATGATTGAGCAGCGACAGCTCGATGACCGCTGGCTCCATGTAACTTGGGGCGTTTTCGCTGCTCAGGGACCCGCATCATCCGGAGCAGTTGCCGGGGTAAGAGATAGGTCGGCATGCGCGCAAGCTCGCAAGGTTTATGGACAAAGTGGTGGTTACAGCTCGGTCGTGTTCAGGTTTTTACGCAGGAGCACGGGAGGGCAGTGCTCGGGCTGGTGATGTTGCTTTGTTGGTCTGCGCTGTTTGGCTGTACTGCCACTGGCGGAGGTCCGGCTCTACCTGCGTCGCGGAGCGCGCTTACGGGCTACTTGGATGCTCTGCGAAAGGATGACCCAGCGGCAGCGTACGGGCTGCTCTCAACATCGCTGAAGCAGAGTCTTTCCATCGAGCAGTTCTCAAAACAGTGGCAGGCAATGCCCCAGGAGCGTGCGGTTCAGGCCGCGCAACTGCGGACACTTCTTGATGGCTCCTCGTTGCAAGCTGCGCTGCGAAGGAGTGCTTCCTATGCCCTACCGACTAGTGGCCAGCTGCTGCTGGTTCCGGTGTCGCAGCAGTCCTCTGCACGCTGGGTCCTGACAGATGGCGATCTACAGACCTTGGTTGCCAAAACCCCTGAGGCGGCGCTGCGTCAGCTGATTGTTGCAGTCGAGCAGCGTAACTATTCGGCTCTTCTACGGCTGCTTACCGCCAGCGAGCGCCAGAGCCTTGAATCCGAGCTGCGCGAGCGCCTTGATCGCCTACGCGCCACCATGGCCAAGCAGCCGCCCGTAGAGGTCACCGGTGATCGCGCGCGACTGCTGTACGACCCGCGCTTTTTTATCGAGCTAAAGCGCGAAGCTGACGGCTGGCGAATCTCTGAGTTCAACTAAAGGCGCAGCCTCTTTTGTTGCGCTGATCCCCGCGGTTAGCCGCGCTTCCAACTGCCTTCCTCTCCCACTCTTCATGCTGCATTCATCGTAAGAAATTTTATCTGCTTGGGGATGCTGCTCGGGCAGTGATGTAAACGCTTTTCTCCTCGCTTTGTCGTCGCCGATTTCTGCTGTTGCCTGCGGTTGTCAGATCCGGAACTTAAAATCTCAGAAGAAAAATTGCCGAGCTTGCTTGGTCGGGCCAAGCTCATTCACTTAACCGCGATGTAAACCCTTGAAATCAAAAGGGTAGCTGTGGTTTTATTGGCACCGCTCGGGCGCTTCTGTACTCAACTGTCGCAGTAAGTCCTAGGGTCCAAGAAAAGACTGCGGATGTGTGGTCTTGGATGCCTGGGTAAGCAACTCAAAAGAGCGCTCGCCAGCCTGGACGAACAAAGACGGCATAAAGCAAGCCAGGTCGAGATACCAGCGCGGTACCTGAACGCGGCATGCGGCATCGCAAAGCAAGCCATCGCTTGAACAGCGACGAGCCGCCACCACAGACCGTTACTGAAACCGCAGTCCGAGCCAGCTCGGATGTGCCAGCAGGAGGAGGGTCGTATGCTCCAGTTCCAAATCGGTGATAAGGCGGTTTATCCGGCGCAGGGCGTGGCCGAGATCGTAGGCATCGAGCAGAAGGAAATCTCAGGCAAGCAGCAGCGGTTTTACTGCCTGCGCATCCTAGATACCGACATGCGCATCTTGGTGCCCATCGACAAAGCCGACCAAGTGGGTCTGCGTGAGGTGGTGCAAAAAGATCAGATCCAAGAGGTCTATGACATCCTTCGTGAGAAGGAAGTTCACATCGACAAGCAGACCTGGAACCGTCGCTATCGCGGCTTCATGGAGAAGATCAAGACCGGCAGCCTGTTTGAAGTCGCCGAGGTCTTCCGTGATCTGTATCGCCTCAAGAACACCAAGACGCTGTCGTTTGGTGAGCGGCGGATGCTCGATACAGCCAAGAGCTTGATTGTCAAAGAGCTCTCGGTCGCCAAAGGCACCACCGAGATCAAGGTTGAGCACGAGCTAGAGAAGCTGTTTAGCGCTTAGTCCTCGTCGCTGCTGGTTTTTCCTGAGCTGACTTGTATCCCACAGGTCGCTCTGTCTTCACCCCTTCTCCCTCCTAAATAAGCACCTATAAAATTTGAGCTGCTGCGGTTCACTCGCAGCGGCTTGTTGCCGTTTCATCTTGGGTACATTCGTCAGCGCACCTGTCAGGTGCTGGTGGGTTTGTCGCGTACTGCGCGCTTGGCGGTTGACTGCAGACCCACCGTGCCCCGATGCTTTCGTCCATTACGCACCGTCGCCCGGTTTGCGGCGCTCCTTGATTGCCCAGCCAGGCGGCATGAACCAAAAGAGGGTACGCGATGGGTAAGGAACTGCGGTTCGATGGGAAAGTTGCGGTTGTCACCGGCGCGGGAAATGGCTTGGGTCGCGCTCATGCACTGCTGCTGGGCAGTCGTGGCGCCAAGGTCGTCGTAAACGATCTAGGTGGTAGCCACACCGGTCAGGGCAAAAGCTCTGCAGCCGCTGACAAAGTGGTCGCTGAGATCAAGGCCATGGGCGGCGAGGCTGTGGCCAACTACGACTCGGTTGAAGATGGCGACAAGATTGTAAAGACCGCGATCGACGCCTTTGGGCGCATCGACATCCTGGTCAACAACGCCGGCATTCTGCGCGACGTCAGCTTTGCCAAGATGACGCAGGATGATTGGGATCTGGTCTACCGCGTTCATGTGCTAGGCGCGTTCCGCTGTACCCACGCTGCGTGGCCTTACATGCGCGATCAAAAGTACGGTCGCATCATCATGACAGCGTCGGCAGCAGGCATCTACGGTAACTTCGGGCAGGCCAACTATGCGATGGCCAAGCTCGGGCTGGTGGGCTTTGCGCAGACGCTGGCCATTGAGGGCCGCAAGAACAACGTGCTGTGCAACGTCATTGCGCCGATCGCTGGCTCACGCATGACCGAGACCGTGCTGCCGCCCGAGCTAGTGGCGGCACTATCCCCCGAGTACGTAAGCCCCCTGGTCGCCAAGCTGTGCCACGAGAGCAGCGAGGAAACCGGCGGTCTGTTTGAAGTCGGTGGTGGCTTTTACGCCAAGCTGCGCTGGGAGCGCGCCGCCGGCAAGATGTATCGCCTGGGTCGCCCCGTCAGCATCGAGGACCTCGAGCAGGCGTGGGGCACCATCACCTCGTTTGAAAACGCTACGCATCCCGCGCACATCGCCGCCTCGATCGATCCCATCATCAAGAACGTCGAGGCTGGACGCAGCAAAGGCGGCAACCAGTACATCGATGTCGACAGCGCGCTTGGCTATCAGTTTCCCGATCACCGCTCGTCCTACGATGAGCGTGACCTAGCGCTTTATGCCCTGGGCGTCGGCGCTGCCAGCGATCCCACAGACGATCACGATCTACAGCTGGTCTACGAGCTTCACGGCAGCGGCATGAAAGCGCTTCCGACCTACGGCGTCATCCCAGCGATAAATGCAATCCTGACGCTGGCCAAAGAAGGCAAGCAAGCGCCCGGCCTCAACTACGGCCTCGATCGCGTCCTGCACGGCGAGCAGTATTTAGAGGTGCTGCGGCCTCTGCCGTCGAAGGCGAAGCTGACGCACAAGGCGCGCATCAAAGACATCTTCGACAAGGGCAAGGGCGCGGTGGTGATCACTGCCGTCGATAGCTACGACGACTCCGGCGAGCTCTTGGTGCGCAACGAGGTCTCGACCTTTGTGCGTGGCGTCGGTGGCTGGGGTGGCGATCGCGGTCCCAGCGCAGAGATCAATGTGCCGCCCACGCGCCCTGCCGATCAGCGCGTCGAGGAGCGCATTCACGAAAATCAGGCGCTGCTGTATCGACTCTCTGGCGACTGGAATCCGCTGCATGCCGACCCCGGCTTTGCCAAGGCGTTTGGCTTTGATAAGCCGATTCTGCACGGGCTCTG
>JAGNNG010000129.1 GCA_017990795.1 Deltaproteobacteria bacterium | reverse complement strand
CATCAGGTCGACCAGGTACGGGCCTTTGGGCGCCATCGCCAAGTTCGGCGCGTTGGGCCGCATGTAGTCGACTAGATCGTAGGTGCCTTTGTGCTCGCCGCCGTAGCCGCCCAGAAACAGCTCGGGCGTCAGCTCGCCGGGGTTGGTGATGATCGACGCGGGCCCCAGGTTTAGATACGCCACTTTGGTCACCGCCGACGGCACGTTCTCATCCGACAGCGGGCGGCTCTCGTCGTAGCAGCAGAACGAGCGTCGGAAGATGCGCAGCTTGGCCGCAAACTGGTACTTCAGGTTCTCGATGTGGACCTTGAAGCTGGTGGTGCGAAAGTTTAGCCGCGCGTCTTTGCCCGCGACGGTCTTGGCCTTCGGATCGGCCATCGCCGTCAGCGCAAACTTGGCCACCGAGCGCCCCAGCACCTCAGACTTTTGCGGGCCGTCTTTTGGGTACTTCACGCCCTTTTCGTCGACGGGGACCGCGTGCCCTGGACCGAGCAGCCCGCCCAGCGCGCCGGTGACGTAGACCACCGTGCCTGCGCCTTTGCTCTCTAGCTCGGTGCGCAGGTGATGCACAAAGTCTGACGACACCAGGTGGTTGTCGCTGCCCAGCGCCTCGGGGTGGTTGGCCCAGTTCACCAGCGTCGCAATCGGCTGCGGCGGCGTGGCCGAGACATCGACAAACTGCAGCGTATGCAGCGTGTTGTCGATGACCACCGGATCGCGGGTGTCGTTGACGTACGGCAGCATGTCGTGGTTCGGCCCGTCCTCGACCAGCACCGAGCTGGCCGTCATCCGCGCCGGACGCACGCCCTGGACCGCTTCAGTAATCGCGTCGGCAATCGCCCGGCGATAGCTGCGCTGGTATTCCTCATTGACGCCGTAGGTCAGAAAGTCGCGGCCCCAGCCGCCGGTGGTGTCTGCCGTCTCGTGGTTGTGGGTGGCGTGCAGCATCAGCAGATCGACGCCCAGCCGCTTGTCCAGCAGCTTCTCCACCTCGGGCGTCTCGTCCCAGAACAGGCCCACCGAGTCCACCGCCACCAGCACCACCGTGGTCTGGTTCTGGCGAATGGCAATCGCGCGCGCCCACACCGGGTCCAGCACGCCATACGCCTGCCGCCCGCCCGAGAACCCCGCCAGCCAGTATTCGTCAAACTTGCCGTTCTTGTTGACGTCGGTGTAGGGCTCGCCCTCGTCGTAGACGCTGTTCTTGTTGGTGTCGGTAAAGGGCTCGATCTGCGGCGTGATGTCGCGCTTGGCGACGCCGACGTACAGCACATTGTCGCCGCTGTCGGCGCAGTCGGGGCCACCGGGGCAGCGCTGCTCGACGACCAGCGGGATCTCATCGGGGCCTAGCGGCGTCGCCAGGTCGGGCGCGCCCAGATCCGGCTCGGGCATATCCCCCGGGGTAGAGCAGCCCCACAGCGGCAGGGTCAGCGCCAGCAGCGGCGCCAAAAACAAGCGAAAGGAACAGGACAGACGACGCGGCATGGCTAGCACCTACAAAGTTGTGGACCGGCGCAGCATTGCCAAGCGCCAAAGCCAGGTCAACAGCTTGCTGCCCGGTCGTCGCTTTCGCGCTCGCCCGGCGGCGTAGGGGGCTTTGCGGCGGCGCTCTCAGACCGGTGTGCTTGACTAGCGTTCTGCCCGCCGGGTTTAATTTGAGGCCAAATTAGAAAGGCAAATTACATGAATGGAATTCCGCCTATCTACCGCAGGGAAGCGCCGCTTTTGACCACGCCGTCAGCTCGTGGCTGTTTACCGCAGCGGCAGCAGAGACGACGCACCGCGAGGCTGCTGACAGCGCTGCTCCTGACGGCGGTGCCGGGGCAGGCGCTGGCGGCGGGCTTTGCGCTGACCGAGCAGTCGCCAGCCGCCACCGGCCTCGCTGGAGCCCTGGTCGCGCGTCCCGACGACGCCTCAGCCATCTATTACAACCCGGCGGGCCTGGGCTTTCAGTCCGGTCTGTCGGTGCTGGGCGGCGTGACGCTCATCGTCCCCAGCTTGAGTGCGACCGACTACTCCTCCACCGCCAGCACCAACGGCGTCACCTATTCTACCGAGCCGCAGCTGATTGCACTGCCGACGGTGTTTGTCGGGGCGCGGCTGTCGGACCGGTGGTCGATCGGCGTCGGCGGCTACTCGGGCTTTGGCTCGAGCGTCAGCTGGCAGGACGGGCAGCAGGCGGGCGCGGCGCAGCCGTTTCCGGGGCGGTTCCTGGCGCAGCGCAGCAGCCTGACCACGTTCACCATCAATCCGACGGTGGCTGTGCGCCCAATTCCAGAGATCTCGCTGGGCTTTGGCGTCGATGTCGTCCTGGGCTCGGTAAACCAGTCCCGGTCGCTGCCGCTGCAGACCATGACCGGCCCGGCCGAGGGCCAGCTGCAGCTGAGCGGCGGCTCCACCGGTGTGGGCGCAAACTTTGGCGCGCTGGTGCGGCTGTGGGACGGCAGGTTCAACTTCGGCCTGCACTACCGCACTGCGGTCAAGCTGGCGTTTTCCGACGTGGCGCTGCAGGCGACCCTGCCCGCAGGCACGGCGTTCCCGTACACCACGGCCCAGACCGAGCTGCCCCTGCCGCACAGCATCACCACCGGCGTGGCCGTCAAGCCCAGCGAGTGGCTGACGGTATCGGTGGACCTGATCTCGACGCTGTGGCAGGACCTGCATGCGCAGCGGCTGTCGCTGCCGCCGGTGCTGGCTCCCGATGGTGACAAGCTGGCCCCGGCGCAGGTGCTGACCACGCAGCGCAGCCTAGAGGCGACCTACAGCGGACGCCTGGGCCTCGAAGGCGACCTGGGCGGGCTGGTGCCAAGCGGCTCCAAGGTGGTGCCCAAGGTGCGGCTGGGCTTTGGCTTTGATCAGACGCCGGTTCCCGCTTCGACGCTGGACCCCTCGCTGCCCGATGCCAGCCGGGTGCTGACCTCGGTGGGCGCGTCGCTGGGCTATCGCGGCTACGGCAGCTTAGAGCTGGGCTATCAAGCCGTCATGTTCAGGCCGCGCGCGTCGGAGAACCCGCAGAGCCAGCTGTCCTACACCGCGCAGGCGCACGTCTTTTCGGCAGCGGTGGTGCTGCAGCTAGAGAACGTCTTTGGCCGCCGCAGCCCCGAGTTCGCCGGTCGCCAGCTGACCCTGACCCCGCCGCCCGCGCCCACGCCCGGCACCGAGGGGACGACACCGACCCCACCGACCGACCCGCCAACCACGCCGAACCAGGGCCCGCAAGATCAGGTCCCGACGCCGAGCCAGGGTCCAGCGCAAAGCCCGCAGCAGTCGCCCGCGCAGCAGCAGCAGTCACCCGCGCAGCAGCAGCAGTCACCCGCGCAGCAGCAGCAGACGCAGTCTTAGCCGTCTGGGTCAGTCCTTCTATTTGAGGGGCTGACCTGCCGCCTGGGCTGGCCGTCTTTGAGCCCAAAACAGCCCGCCACAATGCCAGTGCAAGCGTCCCCCGTGACGCGGTGGACGCCCCCCGTGGCGCGGTGGACGCCCCCCGTGGCGCGGTGGACGCCCCCCGTGGCGCGGTGGACGTCCCCGGTGGCGCGGTGGACGTCCCCGGTGACGCGGTGGACGTCCCCGGTGGCGCGGTGGACGTCCCCGGTGACGCCGGGGAAGCCCCCGCTTTCACCGGGGAAGTCCCCGCTGGCACCGGGGAAGCCCCCGCTGGCACCGGGGAAGCCCCCGCTTTCACCGGGGAAGCCCCCGCTGGCACCGGGGAAGCCCCCGCTGACACCGGGGAAGCCCCCGCTGACGCCGTGGAACTCTCTGCTTCCGCTGCGGCTGCCTGTTTTTCCCGCGTGGGCCTGTGTTACAAACCTGCGTATGCGCTTTACCTGGCTTGGCTGTGCCCTTTTGTGGACTGCGGTTTCGTCGCTGACTGGCGGGTGCTCGCCTACGGCCCAGCATGCGCTGACGCTGGTGTCGCCGGTGTTTGAGCCGTGCGACCCGCGCAAAAATCCCGGCTGCATGCCGACCTATTCTTCGTGCGCCGACCTGCAGCTGACCCAGCTAACACTAGCCGTGGGCATGTTTGACAGCGAGTCCACCACCATCAGCTGCCCCGCCGACCTCACCTCAGGCCGCGCCGAGGTTCAGGTCAGCTACCGTCCCGGCCTCGACTTCTACATGGTCGACACCGACTTTACCCGCGACGGCGAGCACATCTACATCACCGCCGGGCCGTTCCAAGCGCCGCGCAGCGACGTCCCCGCCGGCGGCAAAGACCCCGCCCCACCGTGGCAGCTGATCCTGCGCTAGTGGCGCGGTGCTACTAGCTACTTGGGCGTGGCTTTAGCAGCACCATCACGACGTACTGGATCGTCAGCAGCACCATCATCCCTGCGCCCAGGTAGATGTTCTTCATCGCCTCCTGCTGGCCGCGCTCTGTCAGCATCGCGCGCATGGCTGGGTCGACGGTCGCCACCGCATCGTGGACGTTGCTCATGGCCACCACGTAGCCGAGCACGCCGATGAGCAGCGGGATGTCGGTCAGCACCAGGGGCAGCCAGGGCTGCTTGCGCTCGCTGGCTATGCCCTGAACGCGTGAGAGGCTGGCGGCGATCACCACAAACGCGAGCAGCGCGATGTAGCTGGTAAAGCCGGCCTCTTGAAACGCCTCGCGGATTAGGTGCAGCCACGCGGCGGGGTTACTCCAGCTGACGGACGACGCGGTATCCATCTTGTTATTTTGCCTCAGGCGCAGGGGCGCAGGACAGCGCGTTCACAAGCCGTGGCTGCCGACCGACGTGGGGGGCAGACGTGCGACACCGGTGCTGGGCGCCCGCGCGCTTTTGTGCCCTGGGGCTGCACTTGGTACCGCCAGCGGGGCGCAGGGACGATGTATGATGCGGCATGTGCGGCGTCGCGGGGGTTCTGTCTCTGTCGGGTGGTGAGTCTGGGCGGGCGCGCTGGGAGCCAGCGCTGCGGCGTATGACGCAGTCGATCCGCCACCGTGGACCGGACGACGAGGGCTTCTTTGTCGATGCCGCCTCGGGCGCGGACCAGCACGGCGCGGCTAGCTTGTTTCTGGGGCATCGGCGGCTGGCGATCTTTGACCGCTCGGGCGGGGCGGCGCAGCCGATGACCGAGGCCAGTGGCCGCTACACGCTGGCCTGGAACGGTGCCATCTATAACTACCCCGAGCTGCTGGCCGAGCTGGGCTCTGAGGCGCCTCGCGGCTGTCGCTCGGACACGGTGGCGCTGCTCCACTTGTGGGCGCGCTATGGCCCCGAGGTGCTGGCGCGGCTAAACGGCATGTTCGCGCTGGCGCTGTGGGACGCGCGGGAGCGGACGCTGTACCTGGCCCGCGACCGCTTTGGCAAAAAGCCGCTGTTTTACGCGCTGGGCGATGACGGGGAGCTGATCTTCGGCTCGGAGATCAAGGCCCTGCTGACGACGGCGGCGGTGTCGCGGCGGGTCGATCTGGAAGCGCTGTGCGAGTTTTTGGCCACTCGCGACATCGACCACCACCCCGATCGCACGCTGCTGTCGGGGGTGCGTCAGGTGCCGCCGGGCTCGCTGCTGCGGGTGCGGGCGCGGCGGGGCCTGGGCGCCGGGCTAGAGACCACCGAGTCGCGCTACTACCACTTAAATCCTCCCGAGCTGCCGCTGCGACCGCTGTCGCCGCTGCTGGTGGACGAGACGCGGGCGCTGCTGACCGATGCGCTGCGGCTGCGACTGCGCGGCGATGTGACGGTGGGCGGCTCGCTGTCTGGGGGGCTGGACTCGTCTGTGCTGACGGCGCTGGCGGTGCAGGCGCAGCCGACCGACTACCGCGTGTTTATCAGCGAGTTTCCCGGCCAGGCGGAAGCGGGTGATGAGACGGCGTGGGCCGACCAAGTGGTGACGGCGCTGCAGCTGCCAACTGACCGCGTCACGCGCAGCGCCCCCAGCAGTGCCGACTTCTTGGCGGACCTGGAAGCGGTGCTGTGGCATCAGGAGGAGCCGTTCGCGGATACCTCGGTGGTGGCGCACTACGCGCTGATGCGGCAGGTCAGTAAGACCGGGGTGCGGGTGCTTTTGACCGGGCAGGGCGGCGACGAGGTGATGGGCGGCTACGGCTCGTACTACTACGCGCTTTTGGGGCTGG
>JAGNNG010000128.1 GCA_017990795.1 Deltaproteobacteria bacterium | reverse complement strand
CCGTTCGACAGGCGCTGGCGTCGCGGCTGGCTGGCTACAAACACCCACGGCGCCTGGTCTGGCTTCCCGCGCTGCCGCAAAATGCCACGGGAAAGCTCGACCGTGGAGCCGCCGCCGCGCAGGCGCTGAGAGTGATTGGGGCAGATGAGCGGTAGCCTGTCGCGCCGGGCCAAAGCAGGTGTGAGTGGCTACGGTACCGGCAGGCGATGCAGGATCGTGCCGCGTCCACCGACGATGGTAGGCTGGTCGCTGTCCGCTGGGACCGAGACTGCGAACAAGTTGGTCCCGACGTGGGACGGCTCACGCTGCCAGGTGCCGTTGGGCAGGCGATGCAGGATGAGGCCACTGTCACCGACGGCCCACAGGTCTCCACGTGAGTTGCCGGTCAGGCCGTTGATGCGGGCGCCAGCGGCCAGGGTCGTGGGCACGTCTCGCGGGAAGGTACCGGCACCGTCGAATATGTCGACTTCGCCGCGATCGCCGGCCAGCCACACCTCGGTGGCGCTGACCGCCCAGATGGCGCGTCGGTACCGAGGTGCCATCACTGGCCCGAAGAGTTGGGTATAAATGCCGCTGTCGCTTTTGCGATGAAGAATGCTTTTGGTGTCCGAGGCGATGTAGATATCTCCCGAGGGCAATCCGGAGACGGCGGTGTAGTTGGTGCCAGGCAGCTGCGCTGTTGTCGCATGCGACCAGTTTTGGTTGTTGTGGGTATACACCGCAGAGCTACTACCGACGGTGATGGCCGAAAAGTCATCCTTGGCCCAGATGCCCAGGAAGTTATTGCTGCAGGTAGGGGTGCAAGGATTGGTAACGATCCAGTTGGTGCTGGTCCGACGGAGGCCTTGTCCGAGATCGCCCATAAACCAGATGTTGGCTAGGCTGGTGCCGTAGATCGAGCGAATGGTGCCGGTGGGCGGTGCCGCCACTGGTTGCCAGCCTCTGCCGTCGGCGTTTATGGACAGCGTGACGCCGCCAGCGCCACCCGCATAGGCTACTTGTCGTGAGGCCATCCAGACCGCGAACAGATCTGCCGTCGTCGGGCTCGTCTGCGGCACCCAGTCCATGCCCGTGGGCTGCGCATCGCCTGGGCCCGCGTCTTGACCTCCCGTGCAGCTGCCGTCGGCGCAGATGATGGGCTGCAGGCAGTCGAAAAGTCCGGTGCAGGTGTCTGGCGTCGGCTCTAGAAACGGCTTCCACAGCTGGCCGCAGCCCACAAGTCCCAGTGCAAAGGCGAACCAGAGAGAGCGGCGTGGCGACATAAAAATGCTCCTTGTTACCCAGCAGGCTAGGGTCTGAGGTTGTGGCGACTACAGCACTGGAAAGTCAGACTTGCTCAGGTCGACAGTCGGCAGATCGCTTGGCACTCCCAGGTCCAGAAGCACCACGGGCAGCGACGGTGCGCGATAGCGGATGGTGCTCTGCAGGCCGACCAGCCAGGCGTCTTCGCGACCCAGCGGGACACTGACGGCGGTAAGCTCGACGGTGGTGGCCGCGTCCTCTAGTCGCCAGCGGCTGCCGTCAAAGTGCAGGACCAGCCCGCCTTCGCCGACGGCCCACAGCTTGCCCTGGCCGTTGCCGACGATGCTGTTGATGCGACGGGCGCTAACTAGACCGGGAAGTGCCTGCGGCTCCCAGCCAGCAGTTGTGCGGCGCAGGATCATGCCCGCATCGCCTGCGACCCACAGCTCGGTTTCGCTTGCTGCCCACATCGAGCGCACCACCGTCGGAGTCGCAGGCAGGGTCGAAAAAGCCGCGCCATCCCACTGGTAGACGGTGGCATGGTCACTGGCCAGCCAGCGCAGGTACGGACCTGCTCCCGTCACCGCCGTCAGCGTCTCGCCTGCCGGGCCAGGTGACGGCATCGAGCCCCAGCCGCCGGTGATGCCGTTAAAGACGTAGATCGTGTTGCTGCTGCCGACGGTCCAGATGCTCTTTTGGGGGTCAACCCAGATGCTGCTCAGCGACGGATACAGCGTTCCCGGCGGCGGATTGCGTGCCCAGCCGGTGCCGTTCCATACCTGCACTGTGGCGGCGTCTCCGGCGGCCCAGCTCTGACCTTGACCATGCGTATACAGGCTGCGCACGCGCTTGGAGTTGACCGCGAGAGGACTGCTCCAGGCTCCGCCGGCCTTGTAGCGCCAGAAGGTGCCGTTGTCGCCACCGACCATCACTTCGTTATCGGCACCCGCAGCCACGGCATAAAGGTCCGCCGCGAGCCCGTTTGGAGGGCCTTGCTTGGACCAGACCACCATCGGTGGCTCTGTCGGTACGCTCAGGTCTTCCGTCGCACAGTTTGCGCTGGGTTCGCAGCTTGAGGCTTCCAAAAACGGTCGCCACAGCTGCCCACAGCCCGTCGCCAGCAGCAGCCCCACGCCAAGGCCTAGCTTGAGTCCTTGCAGACGCATCCAATGTCCTCCTTGCTTCGCGAGCAGACAGCCAACTGGTTTCCGGCAAGTGGCGATCGAGCATCGCGACTGTTGCGGCACCGGATTCCTGAGCAGCGGCAGCCTGACCCCACCCACCTTCACTGAGGCCGCCAGCCTGACTGTAGCGTAGTTGGCTGGACGCTGGCAGGGCCGCCCAAAAGCACAGCGAATTGGCCCGAGTGTCTCTGCCTCCTGGCCGCCATCGCCGCAGCCCGAGACCGCGTGTCGGGGGTCGCGCAAGGTTCGCTATGCAGCGAGGGCAGGGCGCAGCATATACTCGGCGGCGTTATGAACATGCCGCTGCAGGTAAACGACCGCATCACCATCCCCGCCGCCGAGCTGTCATGGACGGCTGCGCGCTCGGGCGGACCGGGCGGACAAAACGTAAACAAGGTGGCGTCGAAAGTAGAGCTGCGGTTTGACCTGGCGGCGACGCGCTCACTATCGGAAGACACCAAGGCGCGGCTGCGGTCGTTGGCGGGCTGGCGCATCGATGCTGAGGGCAAGCTGCTGGTAACCAGTCAGCTGACGCGGGACCAGCTGCGCAACCTGGAGGATGCCCGGGCCAAGCTGGTGGAGCTGATTCGGCGGGCGCTGTATGTGCCGCCACCGCGTCGGCCTACTCGACCTTCGCGGGCGGCCAAGGCGCGGCGCATGGACGAAAAGCGCGTCGTCGGCGAGCGCAAGCGGGAGCGCACCAGCCGCAAAGACTACTCCGATTAGCAGCAGGCTACTGGGCGGAGGGAGTGCGAGAGAGGCGGAGCAACTGGCGGGCACCGGCGACCTTGGCTTGCAGCTCTTGCGTCGGGGCGGTCTGCTGCAGGCGATACAGCGCGGCTTCGGCCTGACGCTGCTGCCCGTGCGCCAGCTTGAGCGCGGTCAGGCGATAGCTCCACAGCCAGTGCGCGCGCTGGGCGTGTTGCTGCTGCTGCGCGGCCAGGCTGGGGTGGGCCAGGCTGGCGGTGGCGGCTTGCAGCGCGGCTTCAACGACTTCCTGCTGCTCGCGCACGCTTCCGGCGCAGGTCGCCAGGGAGAACAAGCGCTCGGTGTCTTTGGACCATGACTCGGTGCGGTGAGGCTCGCCAGCGCTGTGCAGCAGACGTGAGACCAGCTGCCGGTCGCCAGGTCGCAGCGTGCCTTTGTGACAGCGGTCCTGTAGCTGCGTGGCCAGCTGTGCCAGGGTGCTGCAGCTGTTGCTGTCGTCGTCGGTGCTGGCTGCAAACAGGGTCTGGGCCTCAAGGGTGGGCAGCAGGGCAGCGGCGGCGTGGGTGCGGGCCTGGGTCTCGGATACGTTGGCTGCGTCCTCGTGCTCGGTCGGGGTCCGCGCCAGCTGCGTGAGCACACTGGGAGAGGGCAGCGGCTGGGCGGCGAACACCACCTCTGCTTGCTGCGAATCTGGGCTGGCCGGTGGCGATGCTGGTGCGGCGGGCTGGGGCGTCACCGGGGCCGCGAGTGTCTGCGCAGAAGCGGGCTGCAGCAACGTAAAGACTGAAACCAGCAGCAGACCCGAGACGAAGCAGCAGCGGCGATGGCTCTTGGCAAACAACATGAGCGGTCCTCCCAGCAGCGTGGGCGTGCAGCCCAGCTGGAGAGTCACTATCGCAATGGCTGTGCCAGCTCGCGCAAGCCCTGGAAACCTGGACCTACTGGCAGCAGCCGGGGCGGGCCAAAATGACCAGAAACAGCCAAAACTGGCCAAAAACGGTCAGAAACGGGCAAATGCCGGTCGAAATGACAGTGTGCTGGGGAGCGCTGTCCTCACAAAAGCCGGCGGTGTTGCGTAAGTGGGGGAAAACGGGAAGAAAGCGCTGCCGCAGTAGGTGGGCAGCGCTGCTCGGAAGCTACTCGGAGAGTGGGCCGCGAACCTCGCCCAGGTTCACAAAAGCGCGGTCGACCATGATGACAAACGGGCGCTCAGAGAAGCGTAGGCCGCCCTGGCCGTCGTGCTCGATGACTTCCAGCTTGCCCATGCCATAGCCCATGGGCCCACGTGAGTAGTAGTGGGCCTGCAGCTTGTACGGGTAGGTGCGCTGCTTGCTGGGGCCCAGGATGGTGAAGCACTCGGGGCCGTAGCCGGTGGTGACATCGGCATACAGCTCACCACCGGAGGGCAGGGCGCGCGCGCCGTAGTAGGCATGGCCGCGCTGACCGTCGTAGATGTGGAAGTCCACGTCGTTGGCATCGGTCTCCCAGTTCAGCACAAAGCGCAGCGAAGGCGTGGTCGCGAGCTGCAGGCCCAGCGACGCCAGGCGCTGCTCGATCTGAGGCCGTGAGTTCGGCTGCTTTTTGATCCACGCGGCGGCGATAAGACCAACATCTTCCTGCAGGATCTGGATGACCCCGGCGAAGCGGCCACTTGGGTAGCTGCGGGTGGCACCAGCGACGATGGCCTCAAAGGCCTCGGCGGGCTTGCCCGAGCGGAGCAGGGCGTAGGCGAGCATGCGGTGGCTGGCAGGGTGATCCGGACGCTGCGCCTTGGCTTGCGCGAAGGTGTCGGCAGCCAGCACCAGACCGTCGCTGCCCAGGCGCTCCAGGCGCGAGCCGGCAAAGCGGCGCAGGTCGGCGCGACCGGGGAACAGATCAATCAGCGAGCCGTAAGCGCGCGCGGCATTCTTCTTCTGACCCAGTGCCTCGTAGGCTTCGCCCAGGCCGATCAGGGCCAGCACGTCACCCGCATCGCTGTCTCGCCAAGCCTGAGCACTACGCAGCGCGTCTTTGATCTTGCCGCCGCGCAGCAGGTTCATGACCTCGTACAGCTTGCCCTCGTAAGGCTCCACCTCGGGCTGCACCACGGGCGGTGGTGGTGGCGGTGGTGGTGGTGGTGGTGGGTCGCTAGCAAACAGGTCAAGCACGGCGTCGGGACGACGCTGGATCGCAGCCTTCCCTGCCGATCCGCTCGGGCGTGGACGAGGACGCTCCACTGGCTCGGGGGCGGGTCTAGAGGCGCGCTCTTCCTGCATGACCCGGGCTGGGGCTGCGTCTTTGCTGCGCTCGCGCTTGGACTCATCTCTGGCAACGTCGAGCTTGGGGGCTGCGGACGGACGCATCTCGGGTCGTGGCGCCGAGCTGGCGACGGGCGATGGTGCAGGTGGCGGTGGCGGCGCACCAGGAGCCATTGGCCTCGGGCCTGCAGCCATTCCGCCCGCTACACCGTCTGCAGCGCCACCGAAGCCACCTTGGCTGCCACCGCGCATCGGGGCCGCCTTTTTCTTCATCGACTCACTACGGGGCGCAGCAACGTTGCTTGAGCCGGTAGCGGCTGCTCCACCTTCCGACTCCATCGCTTTTTGCACCCAGCGCGACGGTGGTGGCGTCACCGGAGTCTGCAGCGCCATGCCCTTGCGACCCAGCAGCTCAATCCCGGTCGCTCCGACGGTCATGATGTCAGAGAGCGCGCGACGATCGATGCGGAAGCGGGCGTAGTCTTGCTCGGTCTCTAGCACCAGCAGCGCCGTAAAGTCGGACAGCACGCGGAACTTGGTCGACAGGTCGACAATCTGGTGCTTTAGCGCATCGCGCAGGTCGGGATCGCTCTCGGCCAGCTTGTCGCGCTGGTGCATCAGACGCTGGATGCGCGCATTGACCCACGAGCGCTCCAGCAGCGGCCGCGCCACTTCGACCGTCACCACCGGTCGGTGCTCGGCGCGCTGCGCCTTGTCGGTCAGCACCACTTCAAAC
>JAGNNG010000127.1 GCA_017990795.1 Deltaproteobacteria bacterium | reverse complement strand
CTAAAAATAATCGGCACGCCATCTTTGTGGATGACAAAGCCACCCCGCTGCTGAAAAAGCGTAAGCTGCTCGCCGTCAGGACCGACGGCGCTTGCAATCTGCGCCACCGCTCCAGCCTGTCCGTCCGTCTTGGGAGTCGACTCCTCCGCGCTCATGGCCAGTGGCCTCCTTGCGTAAAAGTATTAAGTTCCGACCCTGTGGGTGTGTTATAGGAGCCCGCCGAAGGCGAACCGCGCTAATGATCGTAACACAAACCCGGAAACGTCCTCGCTGGCCCCGTACGCCCTGTCCGCTCGTCGGAGTAGTCGTATTTCACGTCTCGATTCGCTAGCAGCACCCACAAGCGCCCGCCCCAAAAAGGCCTAGCACACCGCGCCGGAGCACCGATGCCCACTCGCCCAGATGTACGAAATATCGCCATTGTCGCTCACGTTGACCACGGAAAGACCACGCTGGTCGACGGACTGCTCAAGCAAGCTGGAAACTTTCGCCGCGGCGAAGTGGTCCAAGAATGCGCCATGGACTCCAACGAGCTGGAGCGAGAGCGCGGCATCACCATTCTCTCTAAATGTACCGCCATCACCTACAAGGGTACGCGCATCAACATCGTCGACACTCCAGGCCATGCCGACTTCGGTGGCGAGGTCGAGCGCGTCCTTCGCATGGTCGACTGCGTGCTCCTGCTGGTCGACGCATTTGAAGGCCCGCTGCCGCAGACGCGCTTTGTCACGCGCAAGGCGTTCGCACTGGGCATCAAGCCCATCCTGGTCGTCAACAAGATCGACCGCGACGGCTGCGACCCACAGGGCACCGTCAACGCCGTCTTTGACTTGTTCTGCGCACTAAACGCCACCGACGCGCAGCTCGACTTTCCAGTGATCTTTGCTTCGGGCCGCAACGGCTTTGCCATCAAGGACCTGGAAGATCCTCGCGTGGATCTAACGCCACTGCTTGACATGATCATCGACAAGGTACCGCCGCCCGAGGCCGACGTGACGGCACCTCTGTGTATGCAGGTTGCGACGCTGGACTACGACGACTACCTGGGCTACGTCGCCATTGGTCGTATGCTCGACGGCAAGATCTCGATGGGCGACCGGGTGCGACTGGCCCACAAGGACGGCAGCAACGAAGACTTCCGCGTCGCCAAGCTGCTGGCATTCCAGGGCCTGAAGCGCTTTGAAGTCAGTGAGTCGCAGGCTGGCGATATCGTCGCCGTCACCGGCATGTCCGAGCTAAACGTCGGTGAGACCATCACCTCGATCGCGCAGCCCAAAGTCCTGCCGCTGATGGCCATCGACGAGCCGACGATCAGCATGCAGTTTATTGCCAACAACGGCCCGTTCGCCGGCACCGAGGGCAAGTACGTCACCACCCGCAACCTCCGCGACCGCCTTATGAGCGAGCTTAAGTCCAACGTCGCGCTGCGCGTGGAAGACACCGACTCGCCCGATACGTTTAAGGTCTCGGGCCGTGGCGAGCTGCATCTGTCGGTCCTTATCGAGACGATGCGCCGCGAAGGCTATGAGCTGTGCGTGTCGCAGCCGCAGGTCATCTTCCACGAAGGTCCAAACGGCAAGACCGAGCCCTACGAAGATCTGCTGGTGGACGTCGATGAGCCGTATGTGGGCGTGGTCATCGAGAAGCTCGGGCGTCGCGCTGGTCGTATGCACGACATGGGCCCGGCAGGTCCGGGTCGTACCCGCATCGAGTTCATTATTCCGTCGCGCGGCCTCATCGGCTACCGCAACGAGTTTCTGACCGACACGCGCGGCACCGGCATCCTAAACCACAGCTTCCGCGAGTACGGACCGTACGCGGGCGCACTCAAGGGCCGTCAGAACGGCGTGCTCATCGTCCAAGATCCGGGCGAGACTAATACCTACGCACTGTTCTCGTTGCAGGAGCGTGGGCAGCTGTTCCTGGGCACCGGTGAGAAAGTCTACGCTGGCCAGATCGTCGGCATGCACGCGCGCGATAACGACCTGATCGTGAATCCGTCGAAGGCCAAAAAGCTTACCAACATCCGCACCACTGCTGCCGATGAGAAGCTGTTCCTCACGCCGCCCCGCGTCATCACGCTGGAAGGCGCGCTGGAGTTTATCAACGACGACGAGCTGGTCGAAGTCACGCCAAAGGCGGTTCGCGTGCGCAAGCGCTACCTGGACCACAACCTACGCAAGCGCCACGAGAAAGCTGGCGTCGCCACCGTCGAAGAGTAAGTCCGCGCATCGAGTCCGCTCGCATGAGGTTGGTGCGAGCGGGCCTGTTCAAATCCTCCTCCCTGCAGAGAAAAATCGCTCGCCAAGCCTGCTAGGTTCTAGGCATGGCAAATCCACTTCCTTTGGCTCCGGCACTGATTCCGACCCCGATTCCGCCGGGCTGTCCTTGGCATGAGCTGTCGCAGTACGGCCTGCCCAACGTCAACTGGTGCGAAGAGACGCTGTGCGCGGTCATCAACGAGCCCGCCAACGCCTGGTCAAACCTGGCCTACATCCTGGTCGCAGCAGTGCTGTTTTGGATTGCGCGCCCGAGTCAATCGGCGGCCATGAAGCGCTTTGCACCAGCGGTATTTACCGTCGGCACGCTGTCGTTTTGCTACCACGCCACCAATGTCCACATCACCCAGGTGCTCGACTTTTTGGCGATGTACATTTTCTGCTATCTGCTGCTGCTGATTAACGTGCAGCGACTCGGCCTTATCAAAGGCTCAGCGATGAGGGTCGCGCTGCTTGGCTCAACGCTGCTGTCGACGGCACTGACCGCAGGTCTGGTGCGCATCGGCTTTCCAATCCAGTCACTGATTGCCGCGCTGACCCTGGCCATCGTCGTGACCGAACTTCTGCTCTATCGCCGCGCCCAGCAGAGCTATTCCCTGCGCTACTTTGGCCTGTCGCTGCTGGCGCTTCTTGCAGGCACGGCATGCTCGGCGGTGGATGCCACGCGAAGGCTGTGCGACCCGCAAAACCACTTCCTGCAGGGCCACGCAGCCTGGCACCTGCTGTCGGCGCTGAGCTTGCTGCTGTCGTACTTTCACTTCCGCCAGTTTGATAAAGACTTAAGCCGCTAGTCAGCTTGCCCGCGCCCCAAGCGCCCGCTGCTACGGCTGACGCTTGGGCGGAAACCAGATCCAGCCGTCCTCGGCAAACACGGGCTCTGTGGGTAGCTGCCAGCCGTCCTTGGCCCACAAAAACGCGGTGTACGCGCACAACAGCGCATCAAACTGGTGGTCGCTCTGCAGCGCGACCTCTCGCCACTGGCCGGGAGCAAAGCGCAGCGTCGTATCGGCAGACAGAGCCGCCAGAATTTTTTCGCGCATCTGCAGCGCATGCCCCGAGCGCTTGTACTGCTGCGCCGCCTGCGAGCGCATCAGCTTGGGCTTCGGCACCCCATCAAGACCGACCACCTGTCCGTTGTGATCCTTGTACTTGATACCGGCGTACTTGCTACCAGCCCGCGTCGGCGGCACCAAGGCCGGCGGTACCGGATCCGGAAACAGCTGCATCAGCGTCGCTTTCGGATAGACCTCTAGCAGGTTGTGATTCAGCGTGTACGCGCCCTGCAGAGCATGCCGCAGATAAGCCATCCGCGCCGTCAGCGGCCCCATCCCTTGACCCAGCGTCTCGCGCGGCATGATGCCGTGATCTTCGTGCAGTACTACCTCGGTTGCGCGCTGCGTGTAAGGCGTGTACTTGGGCTTGCCAGAGGCGCCTGCCTGCGCCGCTTCTTGACGGTCGCGAAACCACTTCACGGTTGGCACATCACAGCGACTTACCGTCGGACAGCTTGGCAGAGTACAGCGTACGCATGCGGTAAGCGACAGCGGCGCATCCATCGCGACCACGGCCTCTTTTTGATAACGCAGCAGATATTCCAGCAGGCGCTCGTCGTACCAAGGCGGCGCTTTGCCGTTGCCACCGCAGTCCTCTACAGCCAGCTCGTAGTGACCCGCGCGCGCCTCTACCCGCAGCCTGGCCACCGCTGTGGTCTTGCCTTTGCCGCCGCCTAAATCGACCCCGATAAATGTGCGAAACTGCCGCTGCATTTGCTCCTGCTTATTCCGACGATGGCCCGCCAGTGGAGGCATCGTCAAGCCTCGTGGTACAGTCGCTTGTATGACGCTTACTAAACCTAGCCTTCCAAGTGCCTCTAACCCTCAGGTCTCACGCTCGGGAGCTGGTGCCAAACCGGCACGGCGGCGCGCGTTTTTGCTGATGTCTGCAGCCGTACTGGCAGCAGGCGCGGCAGCGGGCTGTGGCCTGCTTTCGACCAACATCTTTGACTTCACGGTCAAGCTGACGACGCAGGTGTACAGCCGCGACTTTGGCATGGCGACTGGCAAAGTGCCCACCGTGGCCTGTACCAGTCAGACCGATCCGTGCAGCCAGGTCGCAATGCAACTGGCCACCAGCGTACCCACGGCCAAAGCCACGGGTCGCTGCAACACCACGGTGGCCCCCAACCAGTGTGTCGCCGACCTGAATGTCACGCTGGCCTACCCGCTGACCCTCGCAGAAGATCAGTCCTTTGCCAGCAGCCTCGGCGGCAAAGTGATCGATATTGTAAACACCATCGACCTTGCCTACGGCGTGCCCACCAACACCACGACCTTCAACATCCCCGAGATGCAGCTATACATCGGCCCATCTGGTGCGCAGAGCGCAACCGATGCAGGCGTCGAGCTTATCGACAAGATCCCGGCGATTGCGCGTGGCACCACCATTCCCGACGCCTCGCGCCACATCATCCTGGCCGAGGGCACCAAGGCGCGCGACCAGTTTATCTACTACATCAAAAATCCGCAGAAGCCGTTTGTGCTGCTGCTGGTGACCAAGCCGACGGTCAAAGGTGGGGACGACATGCCAGCAGGGAAGCTAGAGCTGCGGCTAACACCGTCAATCACCGTCGGTCTGCCGCGCTAGCCAAGTCGCTTGCTGTGCCGCCGCAGCAGCCAGCGGTCTTGAGACGACCGGCTGCTGCGAGCGCTGTGCTTACTTGTCTAGCTCGGCTGCAAACTCGGGCCGCAGGTTGCTAGCCACGCCCCAGTGTGCCTTCTTCCACGAGCCCTGATACGCCATCCACAAGCTCATTGCATCGGCCACAAAGCGGTAGGCCAGCGGCTGCTCTTGCGTTAGTTCTCGCTGCTCGCCTGGGTCATCCTGGCCGTCGTAGAGCTTGACCTGACCAGAGCCGCCCACCCACAGCTTGTAGCGCCCCAGACGCATGGTGTGCGCCAGCTCGTACTGACTGGCGATGGCCGGTCGTGGATAACCGCTGAGCTGACCTTGCGCGATCGGAATCAGCGACTCGCCCTGCACATCTTTGGGCGTCGGCAGACCAAGCGCATCGGTCAGCGTCGGCATGATGTCCACCAGCTCTGCCCCTTCCTCTACCACCTTGCCTGCGGGGAACAGCGGCGGATAGTAGATCCACATCGGGATGTGAATCAGCTCTTGGCGCAGCGACTGACCGTGACCGACGCGCCCGTGATCCCAGAACTCCTCGCCGTGGTCGCTGGCAAAGACGATCATGGTGTCGTTTTCGTGACCGGTCTTCTTGAGCAGCTCTAACAGCTGCCCAAACTGCTGGTCGTTGTACGAGATATCGCTGTCATAAAGTGCAATCACGCGCTCGCGATCCCGCGCCGTAATCTGCATCTGCCCAGCGACGATCTTGTCGAGCTGCGGGTCCATGCAGCCCTTCACAAACGGCCCGCTGTACGGCTTGTTGTCGTACTTGCTGATCCACGGCTCATACGCCCGCCACGAGACGTGCGCATCGATGACGCCCAAGTACAAAAAGAACGGCTTGGTCTTGCCGGGGCCTTTGGTCAAAAAGTTACGGGTGTCCGCCACCAGATCCGCGCTCTTGAGGCCGCCGCCCTCGTGAATGTGGTTCTTTAGCAGATCCCAGCCGTCGCCAAAGCCCCAGCGCTTGGTGATGTAGCCGTTGGCGATGTGAGCGATGTTGTAAAGACCGGCGGGCTTTAGCGCCTCGGGCATGATGACGTAGCTGTCGGGCATGACCGCTTTGTCGCTGATGAACTTGTGCTGCGCCGGATACATGCCGGTAAACAGCGACGCATGACTCACCCGCGACTCGTTGCCCTGGGAGTACGCCAC
>JAGNNG010000126.1 GCA_017990795.1 Deltaproteobacteria bacterium | reverse complement strand
GACCTTGACCTTTTGCATCGTAGGCAGCGCCTTGTCGTCACTTAACTTCAACGCCAAGTTCACCTGCGTGCAGCGACCGGCCACGGCTGGGGTGGCCTCCATGCTTACGGCTTGCGGCGCGGTCTTGTCAGCGTCGACATTTAGGCCCACGTCCACCGTTGCGACCGGGATCGTCGTCGGCATAAAGACGCCGGTACGCATGTCGTAGACCTTATATGTGGCGTCGGCAGCCATCTGGCGGCGAATCTGCAGGGTGCGATTGCCGCTCTTTAGCAGCACCTCGCCTTCTACGTAGTACTTCGTCGGCTCAAGGGTCGGCGGGATGCGGAAAGACACCGAGCCCGAGCCGCCCATGATCGACGACTTGGCCGTGGTCACCGAGCCCACCGACGCGCCGCTCAGCCACCAGGTGCTGCTCTTGATGCCGCAGTCGTCGCCGACTAGATCAACCTGGACACTGACACTGTCGCCTTGGCGCACCATCGTCGGCACTGCGGTGACGGCTTTTACCGTCGTAGCGCCGCTGGGTACTGGCACTGCAAACATCGCCGAGATGTTGGTAAAGCCCGCCCCCGTCACCGTCGAGGTCTGACCGCCAGCGTACTTTACAAGGTAGCTGGTGTTGACCCGATTGGCCTCTGCGACAGGCTCACCTTTGACATCGATGAGGACGATCTTCTCGACGGTGTAGCCGCCCATTTCGTCGCACTTGCTGACCGGTCGCGAGCCGCTGTAAGTGCCGCCCGTGCCATCTAGCGTGATGGGGACGATGGTGCCACCCGCGCTGCGTAGCTCGACGTACAGAGCCTTTGGGGTCATCGGCTTTTCTTCGCTGCCAGGCTCGGGGTCGCTCAGCTTGCGGCAGGTGGAGCCGGTGTCGGGGGCGCCACCTTTGCTGCAGCCAGCGATCGCGCATAGCCCCAGCGACAAGCCCAGTACCCACCCACCCCGCCAGCGAGGCCGGGCCCTCATCAAGTTGCGTTGCCAGTTCCGGTCAGCAGTGAGGACCAACGTTGCCATTGCCAAGCCTCCATCGATGTTGTGAGTCTCTCTGGGCGCGTGCCCAGCTCGTCATGAATCAGCGGTCAGCCCTGCATCATCCACCAAGCCTGCTTCAGTGCGAGGGTGAGCCATTATTTTCCGCATGCAGCGCGCGCAGCATAACAACATCGGCCCACAACCTGGCGATTCGCTTTTTGCGAAATTGCAGCCAAGCCCGCGGCGGCTCCGCAGAAGCCAAGTGTTGTGGTCGCAAAAGTCCGTAAGCGCAAAGTCCCCCGAGGCCCAGCAAGCCTGAGCATTGCAGGTACGCTCGCGTTGCGAGTAGATTCCCTGCGATGGATTCCTCCCTGCACGATGAACCGGCGCGGATCTTGGTCGTAGACGACGAAAAAGTCGTGCGCGATGTGCTGGCCAACTTTTTACAGCTGGAAGGATTTTCCGTCCGGACAGCCGAAGATGGGGCCGCCGCCTGGCAAGAGCTGCAGCGTCGCACGTATCACCTGGTGCTGTCGGACCTGAAGATGCCAAACATGGGCGGGCTGGAGCTGTTGCAGAACATCGCCGATGCGCGCATGAACATGGTCACGATCATCATGACCGGCTTTGGCACCGTCGAGACGGCCATCGATGCGATGAAAAAAGGGGCCTACGACTACATCCTCAAGCCGTTTAAGCCCGAGGATGTGGTGCGGCTTATCCACCGTGCCCTTGAGCGTCAGCGCCTGCAGCAAGAGAACTTCCGTCTTAAAGAAGCGGTCACGCTGTATCAGATCTCAGAGGCGATGGCGCAGTCGCTTTCGCTCGACAAGATCCTCGACTTGGTGCTGGAAGGCACCTTGATGGAGGCCGATGCCGATGTCGCCACGCTGACGCTGCGCAACCCCACCACTGCGCAGTTTGTCGAGCGCACGCGCAAGTACAGCAAGAACGCCCAGACCGACTTAAACTGGTACGGCGGCGCCAGCGGCGTCGGGGAGCTGAACACCAGCGCCATCCTTGAACACTACCGCCACGACCGCCCGCTGCTCGCCCACGGCATCCGCGCCCTGCGCTACTTCGCCGAGCCACCCAAAGACAAGCGCCTGGTGTCGTTCTGCTCGATCCCGCTCAAGGTTCAGGACCAAGTGATCGGGATGCTAAATGCATATTCTTATACGCGCGGCTACAAGTTTACCGAGGGTCAGCGGCGCATGCTGTCGGTGCTGGCCGCTCGTGCTGCGGTCTCGATTGAGCATGCTCGACTTTATGAGGAGCTAAAGACCAGCAACTCGGACCTGCGGACGGCCAATGCGTCGCTGCAAGAGAACTTTCGCGCGACCGTGGTCGGCTTTGCCCGCGCGCTGGAAGAGAGCGACCGCTACACCCGCGGTCACTCCGAGCGCGTCAGTCAGTACGCCGAGCTGATTGGTCGCAAGCTGACGCTAAACGACAAAAACATCGAGCTTTTGGTGTGGGCGGCGCTGATGCACGACATCGGCAAGATTGGCATTCGCAATGAAAAGCTCAACAAGCCCGGCAAGCTCACGCCCGAGGAGCTGGCGATGTTTCGCACCCATCCCGCCAAGGGCAAGCGCATCCTGGAGCCGATTCCGTTTATGGCCGACCTCATCCCCGGCGCGCTGTGTCACCACGAGGCCTGGGACGGCAACGGCTACCCGGGCGCACTGATGGGCGAAAACATCCCGCTCATCGGACGCATCGTTGCCATCGCCGACAGCTACGACGCCATGACCAGCGACCGCAGCTACCGCAAGGCCATGCCTCACGACATCGCCATGTCCGAGATCGACCGCTGCTCAGGCAGCCAGTACGACGAGCGCCTGGTCGAGGTGTTCCAAGCCGCCATCGAGGAGCATCGGGCCAAGGAGATCTCTGCCGGTAACGAAGTCCTACGCTGACGCTGACCCGCACGTTCGCAAACTACAAACCACGCCAGTTGCTGGCGTCTGCGCGCCGCTTGACACATCAGCGGCGCATTTAGGATTCTCCCGCCCGTGTCGCAAGCCCCGCAAACTCCTGCTGTGTATTTTGTCTCTTTAGGCTGTCCCAAAAATCGCGTCGATACAGAGGTCATGCTCGGCATGAGCGACCAGTCTGGCTACGCGCTGACCGAGACGCCCGAAAACGCCGACGTAATCGTCGTCAACACCTGCGGCTTTATCGGTGCCGCCAAAGAAGAGTCGATCGATACCATCTTAGAGATGGCGCAGTTTAAGACCGCCGGCAAAGGCAAGTGTCAGCGCCTGGTCGTCACCGGCTGCCTGTCGCAGCGCTATCCCGAAGAGCTGTCCAAAGAGATCCCCGAGATCGATCACATCCTGGGCTCAGGCGAGGTCGAAAAGGTCGCCGCGGCCATCGCAGGAATCAGCCACACCGTCGATGTCGCAGCCAGTCCAGCGTACATCTACGATCACACCAAGCCTCGGCCTCCGTCGCAGGCGCACTACACGCGCTACGTGAAGATCGCCGAAGGCTGCGACCGACCCTGCGGCTTTTGCATCATCCCCAAGCTGCGCGGACCGCAGCGCAGCCGCGCCATGGACTCGATCGCCACTGAGATCCAGAGCCTGTCGGAGCAAGGCACCGTCGAGATCAACCTGGTGGCGCAAGATCTGACGACCTATGGCACCGACCTGCCGTTTGATGTCGACCGACCCAGCGCGCGACCCACGCTGGCCAACTTGCTGCGCCGCATTGGAACTCCACCGGCGAAAAATCCCGGCTCGCTGCGCTGGCTGCGCCTGCACTACGCCTACCCCACCGCGGTGACCGACGAGCTGCTCGCCGCCATTGCTGAAGAGCCGCGCGTCGCCAAGTACCTGGACTGCCCACTACAGCACGCCGATGATCAGGTGCTAAAGACCATGCGCCGGGGCCACGTCGGCAAGACCGTGTGGCAGCTGGTCGAGCGCGCCCGCAAGATCGTCCCGCACATCTTCTTGCGCACCACGTTTATCGTCGGTCATCCCGGCGAAACTGAGGAAGCGTTTCAGAAGCTGTACGACTTTATCGAGCAAGCGCAGTTTGATCATGTCGGCGTGTTTACCTACTCGCCGGAAGAAGGCACGCACTCGGCCACGATTGAAGGCGCGGTCCCGGCTAAAGAGGCTGAGCGCCGTCGCCGTGAGCTGCTCCGCCTGCAGCGCAAGATTGCCAAGAAGCGCCGCAAGCTCCTGCACGGCACCGAGATCGATGTCTTGGTCGAAGGCGAGTCCGAGGAGAGCGAGTACCTCTTGCAAGGTCGCCACGCGGGTCAGGCTCCAGAGATCGACGGTCACGTCTTTTTGTCGCTGGGCGAAAGTGCCAGCGAGCTGTCGCTGCGACCGGGTGACCTAGTGACCGCGCGCGTGACCGGCAGTGCTGAATACGATCTGGCCGCGGAAGTCCTGCGCGTCGTGCAGCCTGCTTACCGTCCACCGCAAGCGCTGAAGCTGCGCGTCCTTCGTTAGCCGCCCCAGCCCGCTGCGGAAGCCATCGACGGTGAAGCGACCGCTGCAAGTACTACCCGCCCTCTAATTCTGAAAAGGACGACCCATGGTCTTGCACAACAAAGTTGCACTTATCACCGGAGGCTCAGCAGGCATCGGTCTGGCCGCGGCTAAAAAGCTAGTCGCGCTGGGAGTCAAAGTCGCGCTGGTCGCCCGCAAGCAGGCCCAGCTCGACGCTGCTGTGGCCCAGCTTGGCGCGCAAAATGCGGTGGCGTTTGCCCTGGACGTAAATGATCGCGCGGCCATGACGGCGCTGCCTGGCCAGGTGGTCACGCGCTTGGGTCAGCTCGACATCCTCATCAACAACGCGGGCTACAACTGTCGCGGTGCCGTCCAAGAGCGCACGCCGCAAGAGCTGCTCCAGATCCTAGAGACCAACCTGCTGGCGCCAGTGTTCCTCACCCGCGTCGCACTCGACCACCTGCGCCCAGGCGGCATCATCATCAATGTCGCCAGCCTGGCTGGCAAGATTCCCGTCGGACACGAAGCCTGCTACAGCGCCTCCAAGTTTGGGCTGCGGGCCTTTTCGCGCGCGCTAGCCTCCGACCTAGGCGAGCGCGGCATCCGAGTCTCGTGCATCAATCCCGGACCTGTCGACACCGAGTTTTTCGGCGACATCACAACCGTCCCCGATTTGATTTTCAGCCAGCCCATGAGCAGCGCCGACCAAGTCGCCGACGCCATTTTAGAGTGCATCCAAAGCGTGGCGCCGCCGCTGGAAGTAGATGTCCCGAGTCTGTCGGGTTCGCTGGCGCAGCTTGGTTATCTGTTGCCGTCGGTGGCTGCGGCTCTGCAGCCAATGCTCGCGCGCAAAGGGGCCAAGCAAAAAGCCGCATATATTCGCAAAAAAGCTGGCCGCTAGTTCTAAGGCCGCTCGCCATTTACAAACTCTGCCGCCCCGGTGAGGACATGAGAAAGCCTGCTGTTTGTTTGCCACCGTCCAGCTTGCCCGCCAGCGCACCAGCGCCTGTCCGTGGCACCCCGAAGCCAGCTCGCCGGAGCGCGCGCCGCTTTTTGTTTATCGGTACTCTGCTGGGCGTTACCAGTCCGCTCGCGCTGCCGGTGCAACAAGCGTGGGCCGTCGGGGAGCAGAATGCCCGACTGCGGGGCCAGGTGGTCGAGGCAGGCACCAACGTGCCAATGCCGGGCGCCCGCATCGAGACTTCAAGCGATGCGCTAATCGGCGGGCCACGACGCACCGTGACCGATGAAGACGGCAACTTCGACTTCACGCTGCTGCCGCCTGGACGCTATCTGCTCACCATCTCGTATGAAGGACTGCGTCCAACCAAGCGCAAGCTAACCTTGGAAGTTGGGCAGACCGAGTCACTTAAGATTCCACTCACCGCCGAGCTTGCTGCCAGTGAGACCACCGTCATCGTCGAAGAGCGCAAGCGCCTCGATAGCGACCGCCTCTCGACGGGCAAAGTGCTGACCGCCGAGCAGCAGTCGAAGCTGGCGACACCGCGTCGCTATCAAGACGTCGTGCAGCAGCTGGCAGGAGTCACCGGCGGCAGTAACCCGGTCATGGCTGGCGGCTCGCTTCGTCACAACCGCTACCTTGTCGATGGCCTAGACATTACCGATCCGGTCGACAACACCTTTAGCGCAAACTTTATCTTCGACGCCATCGCGC
>JAGNNG010000125.1 GCA_017990795.1 Deltaproteobacteria bacterium | reverse complement strand
GGCAGCGGACGCGTCTGGCCTTCGAGGGTGACCTGCGCTTCCTGCATCGCCTCAAGCAGCGCCGACTGCGTCTTGGGTGGCGCGCGGTTGATCTCGTCACCGAGGATGATCTGCGAAAAAATGGGACCTTCGCGCAGCACGAAGTTGCCGACTTTTTGGTCGAGGATGTAAGTGCCGGTGATGTCCGAGGGCAGCAGGTCCGGCGTAAACTGAATCCGCCGAAAGTCGCAGCCCAGCACATTGGCAAACGACTTGGCGAGTGTGGTCTTGGCGACGCCAGGCACGCCTTCCAGCAGCACGTGCGAGCGGCTGAGCAAGCTGATGAGCAGGCTTTGGCACAAGCCGGGGTTGCCGATGAAGACGCGGCTGACTTCTTCGACGACGGCGTGACCGATGTGCTGCGCCTGCATCAGGCTTTGCGGATTGAGCAGATTCGCGTCCATTACGAAGCCTTTTTGTCGCTCGCGCCGAGGCGATCTAGCTCAGCAAACAGCGCGATGGTTTGGTCGTACCAACGTTTCAGCTTTTTTTCAGAGATGCGCACCGTGCCGCCGTGGGCCGAGGCTGCGCGACTGCGGGTCAGGCCAGTAAGAACGGCGAGTTCCTGCCACAGAGTCCCGGCTAGGTTGCCGGCGCTGGGGCTGACCTTGGCTGCGATGGCCGTGCGCACTTGGGCGGCGGTCAGCGTGGTGATGGATGGATCGACGGCAACATCGAGGAGCAGCGGCTGCAGTCGTGCCAGGACTTCCTCGCGCAGCATCGTCGCTGGGTAGATGTAACCCCAGGCGACCGCCTGACCCGAGCCGCCCGCGTAGCGCTGGATGCTGGCGAAAAGTCCGGTCTCAACCGGACGCGGCGGGCGCGCAAAGCTGCCGTCTTGAGGTGGCACCGGCATCGGCAAGTAGCGCAGCAGCAGTAGCAAAGTTGCGACGGAGAAGACCAGGCCAAGTAGCACCACCACGTCCATGTTTAGCGCGGCTCGACCCTGCTTCAGCGTCTGTAGGATGTGCAGGTTGGCGCCGCCCATGGCGCGGTTTAGGTTGTCTGGTACATCTGCGGCTCCACCGACGCTGGGCGCGCCCACCAAAACGGCTGGAGTCTGGCCGCGCTGCGCAAACGGGCCATACAGGATCACCAAGCGATCACGCTGGAGGCGACACACATCGACGACCAGACGTGCTGCGAAGTCGCGGTTGCCCGGCAGTTGCAGCATGTTGTTGATGAGCACACTCGGGTCAGCGAGGGCCACCATGCGGCCTCGGCCCAGCGTGGCTTCAATGACGAGGGCAGCGCTGGCGGCAAAGGTATAAGTCGCAGGCAGCGAGCTGCTGAAATACGAAGAGTGATTGGCGACCAGCTCTTGTGTTGCGCGACCCAGGGAGGTTCCTCGGACCGGTACTGCGATCGGGAGGTCCTGACCGTCGCGATAATAAGAGGTTCCTTTGGGCAGCGGGGCGTCGGTGCGGATGATGCCCATTCGTCGCAGCAGGCCCGCGCCCAGGCCGTAGTCATCCGCCAGCACCATGCGTCCGCCAGCAGCCAAAAATGAAAGCGCGTTGTTCTCATCGAGCGCAGTCTCTGGGTGCAGCACCACGAGGACGTCTTGGCCGTCGAGAGAATCCCAGTCGAGTGTTCGCTTAACGGTGACTGCACATCCAAGATCTTGGGCCAGCGTCGAAAAATCAGAGAGACCGTTCCAGCCTTTGTGGCTGACATGAAAGTCGCGGCCCGTGGACTGAGGCTCGGGAAGGGGCGCTGCCAGCCCGAGCAGGGCGCACAGCGTTAGCAGTGATGCAAGCATGCACGCTCTCCACTGGGGCGACGGCACGGCGCGCAGGGCTGGTAGCGAGGTCTCATGCGTCGCGCTCGGCCAGGGCCAACCGTGCCAGCTCACTACCTACCCACAGCGTCGAGATCCCGATGAGTGTCAGCATCCCCGCCGCCACATAGTCGCGACGCGCCAGGTGAGAGATGCACTGCCAGAAAAACACCAAGCTGCCCAGCAGCAGCAGGGTCGTTAGGAACTGAAAGAAAGGGAGCTTGCGCATTGAGAGAACCTCCTGAGCATGCCAGCCAGCGGTCAGATGCTCCACCAGAGAAGCAAGCCCGTGCTGCACAGCGCGAGCAGCATCGCCAAATACAGCTGAGCGCGGGGTCGCCCGCGTCGGTTTCGCTGCCGAAGTCTGGCCAGCTGCGCTTGCAGGTCACGATCGTGCTCCATGTGCGCCTGCAGCGGTCGGACAAACCCAACTTGAAACAGCACGGTCCACAGCAGAGCGACGGCGGCTGTCAGGGAAGCTCGCATCGCGGTAGCGCGCTGTGGCGTACCGAGAGACTCTCGCAGCGCCCGCAGATTGGGCACATGGACGTCGAGCGCCCACAAAAACACCAGCGGTATAGCGGCGCACATCGCCAGCAGCAGCCGGTAGATCCATAGCTGCCTTTTCACCTGGGACGTCATCGGTGGAAGCTCTAGCGGGGCGTGTCGCCACAGTGCCGCTTCATCGCTTGTCTGCCGGGTGGCGCTTTGGGTTTGATCCTCGGGGCTGCCTTGGGCGCTGACGGGGATGAGCGCTGGTGCCTGCGTTGCCAACTGCGCGCTGGTGAGTGCCAGGTACAAAAGCAGCACTGCCAGCTGTACCAGCACTGCCAGCGGTGGGTGTAGCTTGCTGGCCGCGAGCGGTCCTTCGATGCTGGGCATCCACGCTGATAGCGGCACGCCGACCAGCAGACCAAGCTGCGCCAGCTGATGGCGACGAAAAACTTGGCACAGCATCAGTAGAAGCGGGCAAATCGGCACGCAGCACAGCAGCCAAAGCGGTTTCTCGCCGGGACTTAGCCCCAGTGGCACCAGCTGCGCGATCAGCCAAAGATTGACGCCGAGCAGCGTCGGCCACAGCGACATCCTGCGATGATATCACAGCAAATTGCTCACTCGGGGCGCTTGGGCACCGTGGTTCCGTGACAGCAGCGAGCGTGCGCACTTGGCTGCCCGCGAGCATCCTGGAAGGTGACAGCCTGGCCCATCCGGGCTAAATTTCTGGACCATGGTGAGTCGACTTGATTGTTTCCCTGCCCCCGTCGTAACGCAGTTTTCTCGGTCGCCAGATGCGCGTGTTCAGGGTCGGCCTCGACCGCGCCTGATGGTGCAGCGGCTGCTGGTTTTCGGCTTGGTCGTGACGGCTGGGTGGGCACAACCAGCGTCGGCTCAGCCAGCGGGAGCGAAGCCGGCGGCGACAGCCAAAAAAGCTGCACCGACGGGTAAGACCAAGACGCCCGAGTATCATGGCGAGGCAACGCCGCGAAATGTTGTGCCAGGCTCGCAGGTGCTCGTGGCGCTGATGGAGCTTGGCACCCAGAAAATGGCGGCGGGACGCTACGAGGAAGCGCTCAAGGCGTTCTCGGATGCGATCGGGCGCGACCCGATGTTGCCCAAGCCGCTGTATCTGCGCGGCGCTTGCTACCAAAAAATGAATCGCCTGCGCGAAGCTGAGGCCGACTTTCGGGCTGCGCTGGACAAGGACCACTCAAACGTCGACGAGCAGACCTACAAGGTGCGGGCAGAGCTTGGGGCTGTGTTGACGGATAGCGGTCGCGCTGCTGAAGCGATCGAGGTGCTGGAGCAGGCAGTCAAAGCCAAGCCAGACCTGTTTGAGGCGCAGTACAACCTGGGGGTCGCGCACGAGGCAATGAAGCACTGGGCCGAGTCCATTGCGGCCTATACGCGAGCCACCAAGCTCAAGCCAGCGGATGCAAATCCTCGGGCCGATCAGGCGGATGCGCAGCTGAATTTGGCGGTGGTGCTGCGACGGGCAGGCAAGATGGAGGAGGCGATCGTTCCGGCGCGGGAAGCGGTGCAGCTGGCTTCGGATCGGCCCCATCCACACTTGAACTTGGGTCTGCTGCTCTCGGACGCGAAGCGCTATGACGAGGCGGTGGCCGAGCTAACTGCGGCAACGCAGCTGGCAGAAGAGCAGTTTAAGAGCGCCAAAAACGCCGATGAAAAGGAAGACGGGCGGCAGATGCTAATCAAGGGCTACTGGCGGCTGGGAGTGGTGCATATTCGTCGAGAGCAATCGGCTCCGGCGGTGCAGGCGCTAGAGCGGGCCAAGACCATTGAGGCGACGCCTGAAATCTTGACTGATCTGGGACTGGCGCGACGCAAAGCCGGCGATATTCCTCGGGCTGAGCAAGAGTTTCGGGCCGCGCTGCAGAAAAATCCCAAGATGCAGTCCGCGCGGCTGCACCTGGCCTCGACGCTGGCGACGACCGGGCGCTGCGAGGAAGGGCTAAAAGAGCTGACGCTGGTAAGCCCGGACCCACAGCTGACCGAGACGATCAACCGCATCAAGGCGCGCTGTGATTACGAAAAAGAGATGAAGCGGCGCGGGCTCAAGCCACAGTGAGCCCGCGTGGGGGCGCAGAGCTACTTGCTGGCTCGTCCGGCGGGCAGTAAGCCTTCGATGGTGGGCTTGTAACCCATCACGGCGCACCGCTGCATGTACAGCTGCATGCCGCGGGTGCCGCCAAGCTCGTGACCGTCACCTGCGCGGCCTGGGCCGCCGTGGTTCATGGTCGCAAAGACGGTGCCGGGGCCAGGCGACTGACCAGAGAGCTTCGAGCTGCCGATAAAGAGTCGGCCCAGGTAGGACCCGATACCCATCGCTACCGTCGGTACGAACTTGCGATCGTCACTGTACACCGAGGTAACCAAGCATCCGCCTCCGCTGCGTACGCCCTGAATGGCTTCGGCGCTGGTGGAGTAGGGGAGGACGGTGGCGACTGGGCCGAAGACCTCGCGATGGTGGACTGGGTGCGCTTGGCTTCGGTCTTTGCACAACAGCAGGGTTGGGCGAACAAAAAAGCCTTTCCCTGCTGGGCTACCAAGACCGTCGATAGGCTCGCTACCACCCAGGATCACAGATGTGCCCTGAGCAGCTACTAGGGCCTCGATTCCTGCGCGGACGGAGTCGAGCTGCGCGCGGGTTGTCAGTGGGCCCATGGTGACGCCGCTGGTAGCGGGGTTGCCAACGCGGCATGCGCCAAGTCGATCGGCCAGGTCTGCAAGGACCCCGTCGATGCGCTCTGTCGGCACAAAGATGCGCCTGATCGCTGTGCACTTTTGCCCTGTTTTCTGGGTGATATCCCGCACGACATCAGAGAGGAACAAGTCGTACGTCTCGGAGCCCTCTTCTGCGTCAGGACCCAAGATCGCGGCGTTTAGGCTGTCTGCTTCGACGTTTAACCGAACCCCGCGCTCCAGCACTGCCGGATGACGGCGCAGCAGCTGGGCGGTGTCACTTGAGCCCGTAAAAGCCAGCACGTCCTGCTCGGTCAGCAGCTCGAGAAGGTTACCCAGAGCCCCTGGAAAAAATGAGAGCGCGCCGCTGGGAATTACGTTGCTTTCGGCGAGCAGCTCGACGATACGGGCTGCGACCACGGCGGTACTTGTCGCGGGCTTTGACAGCACCGGCAATCCGCACAGCCAAGCCACTGCAGCTTTTTCGCACAGCCCCCACGCCGGAAAGTTAAAGGCATTGATGTGAACAGCCACGCCGTTGCGCGGTAGCCACAAGTGTTCACCCCAGAGCTTGTTCGAGCTTGTGGGCTGACTCCCATTTCCGTCCACAAGGAAAGTGGAGTCGCCCAGGCTCAGACCGAGCTCTCCGTACGCTGCGAGAGTGGCGATAGCGCCATCGACATCAAACTTTGCGTCGCCGCGAGTGTTGCCTCCATTTGCCATCGCCAGCGAGATGAGCTCGTCCCGATATCCGTAAAGAACCTTGCTTGCGGCACCCAGCATCGCCCCGCGAGCCGCAAAGGACATCGCACGAATTGCGGGGGCGCCTTGCTGTCGCGCGAATGCGAGTGCCGCCGCGAAGTCGATTCCCTCAGTGCTGGTTTCAGCAACGACCTCCTCTGTCGCTGGATTAACCAGCTTTGCGCGCGAAGCTGGTCCACTCCCACTTTTGAACTCACCAGAAACGAAGCTACTTAGCGTGACCATGGAATGCCCTCTTGTTCATCGTGTCCTAAACTGCACGGCACTATAGTCGAAGCTGGCGGTGGACGTTGCTTCGCTTCACATCACCCCAGACTCCTCTATCTCCCAAGAAAATCGGACCCACCACGATTGAGCCGCAATATGGCTGCAG
>JAGNNG010000124.1 GCA_017990795.1 Deltaproteobacteria bacterium | reverse complement strand
GCAGCTTGGTGACCGTGCTGTCGCGCTCTTTGCGGCTCCACTGAAACTCTACGATTGGCAGCCCAGCGGCGCGCATCTCATCGACCACGCGTACGACTTTCGACTCCACCACGCCGAACACTTGGTCATCGGAGACCGGCAAGCGAAACAGTGTCTCGCGACCATCCAGGTGCTGCAGCACGTGCATGACCTTCAGCACGATGCAGGCAAAGGTCTGGTGCCGCCCGCGTCGCGAAGCCAGCAGGAACAGTTCTTTGACCGGCAGAGACTCGGCGACCTCGTCGGGGATGCGGTAGTTAAAGTGCCGCGTCAGGTATTCCACCGCTTCGGCGCGCAGCTCCTCGAGGCGCTCCATGTCGGCATCGCTGTCGGGATCAAACTCATTGATGCGCAAGAAGCGGTCGACCTGCTTTTGCTCCACAAACGCCAGCTGATGCCAGTCGATCACCGAGCTGCCCGCGAGGAGCAGCCGCATCGCTTCCAGGTCCATCAGCGAGATGTCGGCCAGCCTGTCCACGGTACTTCCCGCGCCACCTGTACGTGGCTGCTCCCCGATCACGTGGGGACCGGAGGCGCTTTCGGGAAGGGTATCGAGTCGCAGGTTCGACATAAGTTTGCCTCTAACTGGACCAGGGCAGGCGGCGTTCTTGTCTTCGCGGCGCTTGCTTGGCTTGTCGCAAGGTGCGCCGGGTTCTTAGCGCGAGATGCGCCTGCCGTACAAGCACCCGTTTGCGACGCAGCCGCAGGAAGCGCGCACTTTTTAGATTCGCCGTAGGGCGCTGCCGAGTCCAGCGCCAAATCACAGCGGGCCGCGCCTGGGTCAGCGTCGAAATCTCGACAAGCACAATTCCGCACGCTTAGCGCGCCCCGGAACTACCTGCGGCTGCCTGTCAATGGGCGGCTGTCTTCGCATTGAGTGATGGGCCAAAGTGGCGTCGGGCTGCTTACGGGCGCGGGACCGAGGCATCGCTGTGTTCGCGCTGAAGCCGCTGCAGTTGCGACACGGCTTCGTCCAGCTCGTCGCTGATTGGATGACCACCCAGCCGCGTCCGGAGCAGCGCCGCCAGCGTGCTGTAGTACCAGATCTGCTCCTCGGGCGTGCTGCGGAAGCGCTGCCAGGCTGCGGGCCCGTCTTTGGTTAGGTCCTGCAGCATCGACTGGCAGTTGTGCAGGGCATCGGCGCTCTTCACGGCAGCTGTCAGCGGGTCGGCGTGGCCAAGTCGTGCCAGTTGCTCTTGCTTACGCACCGGCCAGGGCAGGCGCTCGGTGGGGGCCGCAGCTGCATGCTTGACCTCTGAGACTTGGTCGACCAAGTGCTGCACGGCCTGACCAAACTGCCGACCGATCTCGGCCAAAGACACGTCGGTGTCTTCAACCACGTCGTGCAGGACCGCCGCCACGACCGCATCTTCAGGAAAGCTGTACTTAATGAGGATCATCGCCGCGTGCACGGGATGAGTGATGTAAGGAACGCCGCTGCCTTTGCGCTCTTGGTGACGATGGGCCGATGCGGCCAGGGCCAGGGCGCGGTCGAGATTGGAAGAGAAAGCTCGCATGCCCTGGATTATATGCCGCTCAGAAGCGGCGCGCGTGGGGGGCGTTAGAACTCGAAGTTGAGGCCGGCGTTTAGCGTGGTATCAGACAGGTTTAGCTTGTTTGAGCGGCCAAAGCCGTCGACCAGCGCCGCGTTTAGCTCGACAAAGGCCGAGACGCGATTGATGCCGACCTCTTGATCGATGACGCGCCCCGCATGCGGATCGAGCGCCGACAGATTCAGCGCGATGCCGGGATGAATGACCACGCCCATGCTCGCTCCTGAGGCGGCCTCGGTACGCGACTGACCGTCGCTGCCGTTATACGTCACATTGGCAGTAAACGAGTCGCTGTTGCCAAACCACCACACGTAGTAGCCGAGGCCCACTTTGATGTAGGGGATCAGCGGTACGTGCAGGCGCTTGTCCAGCACATCGAAGCGATAGACCAGCATCAGGGACAGCGGCACCACGTTTAGCTTGTCGGTGTCGCCCGAGATGCACTGCTCGTAGGTCTTGCTCTCGAGCATGCTGGGATTGGCGGCGCTGGGGGCTTGGTAGGCGCGGCTATTTTGGTCGCCGGCAATCACGTTACATGGCTGACCGGGAGCCTTGCCCAGTCGCGTAAAAGCGGGGGCCGAGATGCTGTAGTAGCCGCCCGAAATACCGACGCCCAGCGTGCCGAAGCGGCTGAAGAACTGATAGTCAAACTCGCCCTGGGTCAGCAGTCCGCGCGAGGGCAGTGCCCCTTTTTCCGAGGTCGAGCTGCCAAACTGATCCGAAAAAGGCGTCCGACCGTTTAAGCCTGCGCTGCTATCGAGGTGCGGCACATACGGGCCCAGCTTGATCTCGATGGCGAAGTGCTGCGGCGATTCTAGGGGCATGGCGGTGGCGCGCGCGGGCGCTAGTAGACCTGCCGCAAGCGTCGCGGCCAAGGTCACGATTTTTGCAGTGCTGCGGCGACTCACGACATCCTCCTGCGGCGCTGACGAAGTAGACCCAGCGCGGCCATTGCCATCACACTGGCGGCCCCCGCAGCTGACGGTGCGCCTGGACCGGCTTGGCAGCCAAAGCTATTTGGACACTCGGTGTCAGAGCAGTAGTTGTTCAGCGGGCTCTGCGTATCCTGCGGCGTGGCGGTCTTGATATCCGACGGGCTGGCGTTGCCGTAGGCGTCAATGGAAGCCACGACGATCTCGTACTCTTGCGCGTTGGCCAGGCCCGTGATGCGGGTATCCAGCGAGTTGTTGCTGGCGACGATTCGGTCCGAGCAGCGAAACGCCGGGTCGAGCGGAAACGGGGCGGCGCTGCCCATGCCTAGTCCGGGTCGCTCGACGACGGTGCTCACGGCATCACTGGTCAGCGGTCGCCGGTATAGCTTGCCGTTTAGGCACGACGAGAAATACCAAGGCGTCTTGTCGAGGAACGCCTGATCCATCACCGGCACCGTGGGGGCCGCTTTGCTTCTGCACAGCAGCTGGTACGAGACAATGCCTGCAGTCCCCGTCGGCACCGACCAGCGCACCGTCAGACCGCCGTTACCGCTAGAGATGCTGTCGATCGTCGGTGCCTTCGGCAAGCTGGTGCTGACCGTCAGGGGCAGCTTGCAGCTAGCGGGGCTGGCGTCGGGACCAACTAAGACGTTCACTGTCCGCGTCTGCGGGCCGTTGGTATCGCACTTGTTATACAGGTACGGACTATCAGTGTTGTTGACGGGCCGAGGGGCGGTAATGGGCTCCGCTGGCAGCGGGATGTCAAACGGGCCGATCGACTTAAACTTAGCCAGGTCGAGCTGGAAGCTCTCGTTGCCGGGTGGGTTGGCGTTGGTAATCTGTTCGCACAGCGCGCCCGTCGTCGTGCGCTGCGTCTGTTCAGAGCAGTTGTCCTGACCGATGTACATCGAGACGCCCGAGTTATCCGCTTGGGCCAGCACGCCGCCGCCGCTGAGCTGCACGCGCATCGAGATATCGCGGCTCTTGCACTCACACTCGGCGCGGCCAAACACCGCCGAGGCCACCGCCGCCTGAATCAAGGTCCCATTGACGGAGAGCCGGGTATTTCCCGCCAGCATCGCCGTGCCGACGGTGCCCGAGCAGGTTCCCGTCCCCGAAGTCGTTCCATCGGCGTAACCAGCAGGCATCGCGATGCCCAGGCTGGCCAGTCCGCACATCATTCCCAGCAGCGTGCTTCGTTTCATAAAAAAACCTCAAGGCAAAGGCAAAGCAAGACATGGGCCAGCGGCTCTGCGTCGAGAGCTCGCCGGGGTCGGCACCGCGCGGGGCGATGCTTGCGACAGCCTGACAGAGACAGTCGCAGTAGCGCTGACAAACTGTCAATTTGATCTACATGGCGAAAGGTCATGGGCAGCGCTGGGGCTGGCTACGATCCGTCGATACACAGCTCGACGGTGTTGATGATCAAGTTGCTGGAGCTTGGCCCGGCATACAGTCGAATCCCGGTCAGGCCCGGTGGATCGCCGACCACGACGTTGGCCGTGTAGTCCACCGACGTCCACCGATAAGGCCAAGCGTTGCTGACCGAGTTTACCGGCGACTTGATGCTAGGCGAGTGGATTGGCGACCAGCCCTCAAAGCTGCCGCTGCTGCCGGTGTTGTAGCTGCGGCCATAAATGGACAGGGTGGCGCTGTTTATGGTCGTAAGGCCGACCAAGCTAAAGCGAATCAGGATGAAGTTCCCGCCGCCGATGTTTAGGCCGCCACCATGCAGCGCGTCGTCGAAGCTGGCGGGGCGACCGGGCACCGCCTCCCAGTTCGAGCTGTCAGGAAGACCAAAAGCCTGCAGTCGCGCCGAGGTGCTGCCGTCGTACTTAAAGCGAAACGCCGCCCAGCCCGTACCTGCCAGACACGGAGGTCGCGTGCCCAGGTCGCGGGGCATCGTCAGATCCGGCGGCAGCGCCAGATCCAGGAGCCCGCCCAGGTCGCCAGTCATGTCCAGCGACAGCGCCAGGTCCCGATCGCCAGCCAGGTCTGCGCCGCTCCTTAGATCGAGCTCGGTGGCGAAGTCCTCGGGCTCGTCGGCGAGATCGAACGGTCGTCGTCGCAGGTCGGCCATCTGACCGCCATCTTGCGGCGCGCCCCCGCGACTGTGACAGCCCTCTTGCGTCGCCATTGCCAGCTGTAGCCCCGCCGCAGCCAAAATCCTCAGCCAGTCCCGCAGCTTAGGAGTCCTAAAGGTCATGTCTCGGCATGTAACACGAAGCCCGAGGCCCGCCCAGCTTTGGCGAAAAAGGACTGTAGTTAGTGTAGTTTATGTATTTAATCTTACATTTTATTCGTGAAGTTTAAATCGCGTCAGCTGATAATCACAGACCGGTTGACCATGCGAAATCACAGCGGTTGTGACCAAGTAGGGATGTCTTTTCAGAGGCTGCTGGGGCTTTTGATGATGGCTTTTGGGCTGTGGGCCTGCACGCCAACTGAGGTGGCCAAAGTAGAGCCGAGCTGCTCCGAGCCGCCCTGCCTGCAGCTGCGCCTGCGGCTGGCTGAGCCGGACCAAGCCTGGGTCGCCGATGAAGTGGAGCTGCAGCTGCAGCTGGGCCAGCAGTCGCGTCGGCAGCGGCTGCGCGGGGATGGTCTTGCCGTGCCGGGTTTACTGACGGTGTCCGCTCCAGAGCTGGCGTATGCCAACGGCCAGTCGGTAGCGGTGCGGGTGCGCGCGCGGGCCAGCCTGGGGCCGACGGGTGAAGCGGCAGACTTTGGGGGAGAGACGGTGCTCTCGCCGGCCCAGTGGCAGCAAGCGCAAGGCTCGGTTGAGGTGGGTCTGCAGCGAGCTTGTGTGTCGGCGCCATGTGCGACGCCGGGGGCGAGGCGAGGCGCGGCGATGGCCTACGATGTGGAAAGCGCGCGGCTGCTGCTCTTTGGCGGCCAGCGCGACGACGGTACCGTGCTGGCGGATACCTGGTCGTGGGACGGCTTGGGCTGGCATGCCGAGACGCCGCCGCAGTCGCCACCGGCTCGGACGGGCCATGTGCTGACGCTGGATACGCAGACGGGCAAGCTGCTGCTGTTTGGCGGTCGAGATGAGCGGCAGCTGTTTGGCGATACGTGGCAGTACCAGCGCGTCATGGGGCAAGCCAGGTGGCGGCTTTTGGCAAGTGCAGGCGAGGGTCCGACGCCACGTCAGCGCGCCGCGGCCTCGTCTAGTCAGGGTGTGCTGCTGTTTGGCGGGCTGGGTGGGGGCGATGCGGTGCTGAGTGATACCTGGCAGTGGGACGGCGGACGCTGGCAGCAGGTGCTTGCGCCGACGGATGCTTGCGCCGCGCTGCCTGAGGCTGAGCCGGCGCGGCCTCGCTGTCGGGTAGGGGCGGCGATGTGGACTGGGCCGCAAGGTCCGCTGTTGCTGGGCGGGCGTCTGGGTCCAGCGCAAGCCACGCGCCCCGAGTTTGACGATCGAGTGTGGCTGTACGCGGGTAAGCAGTGGCAGGTCGCGCCGATCTATCGACCCCCCGCAGTGCTGGAGCGCTCCGGGCACGCCTTCTTGCAAGCGCCGCTGGGGGCCGCGTCGGGTCCGGCGGCGCTGGTGACGCTGGGCGAGTCTTCGGTGGGGCTGCGCGCCGACAGCTATGTGCTGGACTTGAGCTCGGGCCAGTTTGCGCCGCTGCTGGGCGTGGGGCCGGGCGCACGTACCGA
>JAGNNG010000123.1 GCA_017990795.1 Deltaproteobacteria bacterium | reverse complement strand
GGTCCCGCGCTGGTCGAGGCGATGCATGAGCTCATCGAGGGTCTGGAGGAGCGCATCCCGCAGCTCTCGGATGCCGAAGAGGTCGAGCGCCACAGCGGCAAGCTGACGACCGAGTTTGAGGCCAAGACCAAGCAGGTCATGACCGACCTGGAGGGAAAGGCACAAAAGCAGGGCTTTGGCGTAAAGACGGTGCAGGGCATGGTGCAGACCTTCCCGATCCTGCACGGCAAGCCGCTGTCCCCCGAGCAGTTCGATGTCCTGGATGAGTCGACCAAAAAGGCGCTCTCAGGAGCTGCCGACCGCCTGACTCGCGAAGTGGAAAAAGCGGCGCGCCTGGTTCGCTCGCACAGCGCCAAGTATGAGGTGGATCAGCACAGCGCTCTGGCGCGCGCGGCCACTGTCCTTATCCAGCGCGAGATGCGCGAACTGTTTGAGCGCTTTGCGCCGCTGTCACCCATGGTGGCGCGCTACCTGCGCAAAGTACGCCAGGCACTGTGCGAAGACTGGGAAGACTTCCTGGAGTCCGAGACGCCCAGCCCGCGCCCCGAGAGCGACATCGACGACGGTGATCCCGAGCTGGCTACGCGGCTGCGGCGCTTTGGCGTCAACCTGCAGGTCAGCCACGCGCCCGGAGAGCCAGCACCGGTCATTTACGACACCAACCCCACCTACGCACACCTCCTAGGTTACTTGGAGCGGCGCGCGCGCTTTGGGGCGCTGCTGACGGATTTTTCGCGCATCCGGCCCGGCTCGATGCAGCAGGCGCGCGGTGGGGTGCTGATCCTGCGCATCGCCGATCTTCTGGTCGACCCGATGATCTGGGAGCGCTGCAAGCGCGTGCTGCGTGAAGGCCGCCTGGGCATCGAAGATCCGGTGGGTCCGCTGGGGCTGTACTCGACGACGCTGCGACCCGCCCCGGTGGAGCTGCCGCTGCGCGTCATTCTGATTGGTACCTCGGATCTGTACGACGCTTTGCACGAAGCCGATGTCGACTTCGCCAGCCTGTTCCGCATCAAGGTCGAAGTCGAGACGCTGGTGCCGCGTACAGAAGCCAACCTGGCGACCCTGGATGGCATCTTGTGCAACGTCGCCAAAGAGCGTGGCTTTGGCGAGCTTGACCGAGCGGCACGAGCGCGGCTGCTGGACTTCTCGACGCGGCTGGCGGAAGACCGCGAGCGGCTGGCGCTGTCGCTGTCGCCGCTAGAAGAGACGGCGGCCTTTGCCAGCGCTGGCGCCAAGCGACGACAGCAAGCCAAGGTGGGCGAAGCGGGCGGGGCGGCGGCCTCGACCAAGACCCAACCGTCGCTGCACGTCACCATCGGCGACCTGGATGAAGCCTGGGCCGAGCGCCGCGAGCGTCTGTGTAGCGCCGAGCGCTATATCCGCGAGATGACCCTGCGCGGCGAAGTGGCGCTGGACACCGCCGGTCTACGCACGGGCGTCGTCAACGGCCTGTCGGTCTATCACTCTGGCGACATCGAGTTTGGGCAGCCGATGCGTATCACCGCCGTCGTCGCACTGGGTCGCGAAGGCATCGTCGACGTCGAGCGCGAAGCACAGCTGGGCGGAGCCATCCACACCAAAGGCGTCGCCATCCTGCGTGGCTACCTGGCGCGGATGTTCGGACAAGAACGACCGCTCAGCCTGCGCGCGCAGCTGGTCTTTGAGCAGAGCTACGGCGAGATTGACGGCGACAGCGCGTCCTCAAGCGAGCTATTTGCGGTGCTCTCGGCCATGGCCGACGTGGGCATCGACCAGAGCATCGCCGTCACCGGCAGCGTCAACCAGCTGGGCGAGATCCAAGCCATCGGCGGCGTGTGCGCCAAGATCGAAGGCTTCTTTGACCTGTGCATCGCGCGGGGCCTGACCGGAACGCAGGGCGTGATGATTCCCAAGGCCAACCTGACGCACCTGGTGCTAAACGACGCCGTGTCTTCCGCCATCGCGGCAGGGAAGTTTCACCTGTACAGCATCAGCACCGTCTCGGAAGGCATCGAGGTGCTGACCGGACTGCCCGCTGGTGAGCGCGACGCAAGTGGTCGTTTTCCTGCCGCCAGCGTCTTTGGCCGCGTCGAGCGCCGCATCATCGAGATCGCCGAGCGGCTACGTCAGGCCGAGTCTCACGGCGGCTACACCGAGAGCATGGATGGCATGGAGGAAGGCGGCCCCGACCTGCCCGAAGGTGGCGAGTTTGGCATTCGCCGCCCACCGCTACCGCGCAAGAGCCCCTACGCCGCAGCACGCCTGACTGCGGCCCTGCGCCCAGGTGGAGCCCAAGCCGCCGCCCTGCCCCGCTTGGGAATGCCTGGCAAGACCACTGTCGCGACCCGACCGCAGCCGCTGCGACCACACAGGCCCCCAAAGCCTCGCTACTAGCCCACTTCTCCCGACGGCTGCAGACAAAGCCTTTCTTGCAAAGACCGTCGCAAACTACAATCAAGCTCGACATGCCTGACTTTGTACCGCTGGGTATGCACCGGTATTACGAAGAAGGTGACACCCTGTTTTTTCAAGGGCGTGGGCCACTCAGCCTGCAAGAGATGCAGCGGCTTTTGGAGCAGCTCGACCACCTCGGGCAGCGTCAAGGCTATGTGCTCCTGGTATGCGACGTAAGCCATGGCATCGAGATGCCTCCCGGAGTCCGGCACTGGCTGTCAGAGTGGCAGAAAAATAACCCCAAGCTCGCCATTGGCACCACCATCGTGATTGGCGCGAGCTTGATCATCCGCACCCTCATCACGATGATGAACCGCGCGATGGCGCTGCTGGGCAAGACCGAGGGAACCCTGCTCTTTGTAAAGAGCGAGGAAGAGGCGCGCAGCCTACTGCCCACGCAGCGCGCCAGCTGGCAGCAGCAGCAGTCTCGCAGCCAAGCCAAGCGTCGCTGACAAACCACCGGCGGCGCAGCTAGACTTTGTGGTAGCGCCAGCCGCCCCTATTTGCGTCGAAAACGGCTACGATTAAGGGGCGCATGTCTACGTTCCTGTCCATGGGCTCGCACCAGTACCGGCTAGAAGACGACACCTTGGTGCTCAGAACGGGTGGCGAGCTAAGCCTAGAGCAGGCGCAGTGGCTGATGACCACGCTGACCAAGCTGGTGGATACATACGGCTACTCGCTGCTCATCGGCGATGCTAGCGGCGGCGTCACGATTCCCCCCCATGTGCGTCGCTGGCTGGCAGAGTGGCACAAGGACAACCCCAGCACCGCTGGCAGCGCCATCATCATCGGCGCCAGCTTGATGGTGCGAACGCTGGTGACGATGATAAACCACGCGGTGCGCCTGCTCGGTCGGCCCACCGGCGACTTGGTCTTCGCCCACGACGAGGCCGAAGCTCGCAAGCTCCTGCCCAACCGTCGCGCTCTTTGGCACAGCCGCGCCAAGGACAGCCTCAAGCCGCCGCGCAGTTAGCGCTGCTCTACCCACAGCGGCGCAGACCACAGCTTGTCGCCGCTTGTCTGCGTGATGATCGCAAAGTAGTAGTGCTGCCCCTTGGCTGGCGTCAGCGTGATATCGCCGTCACCGTCCTTCAGCTTGAGGGTGCTGCCGACCTTCCCCGGTACTCCTTCGTAGACCTCCACGCGGCTGGCCGCATGACCGGCAGAGCTTGCGTACTGCACGTGCAGATGAACGGGCCCGGTGCTGACGTAGCGCTCGCCCATCACGTGTCCATCCGCGGTCAAGATGATCTGCGCCGTCTTGTCCAGCGTCGCGAACACCCGCCGCGCCCGCAGCGCCGACAGCAGACTGCCATAGGTCAGCGGCGTCCCGGTCGGTACCAAGATGCCGGTGCGGTTGTGCAGCGCCAGCCCCCAGTTCGCACAGTGGTTGTCCTGGTCCGAGCTCGGCGCAACGTGATACCCCGCTTCCAAGAGCCGCTTCCACCCCGCCTCAAAGCTGGGAACGGACGTCTCACTCTCCGTGATGTTTTTAGAGAACGAGGACGAGTTGGCCACCTCGGCCAGCACCATCACCGCGTCGCCATTGCTGTCGTAAGCAAAGGCGCTGCCACCGATGCTGAACTGCCCCGTGCGCGGGTGATTAAACTGCCCCATCACCCCTTTTTGCTTCATCAAGTCGTACAGCGCGGCGTAGTCATTTTTCGCGATTTCCAGGCTGCCAATGAGCTCGCCTTTGCCGTTGTGCTCCCAGTTGATAAGCGCCGGCGGATTGACCAGCCCGATGTGCCCGCCGCTGCTGATCACGCCCCACTCGCTGCCATACGCGGCGACAAAGCCGGGGTGACTGCGCGAATAGGAAATGGCGTCCGAGACCCCACTTGCAAACAAGCGATTGGCTGCCGCCGAATCTGCCGCGCTGTTTACGCCCGTCGAGCCGTCAAACATATGGTTGTGGTCCGTGGTCAGCAGGAAGTCGAGCCCCGCTTGCGCGCGCGCCATCTCGTAGGCAGCGCCGGGACCCAGGGCGCCCCGCTGCGGTACCTCGGCGCCATCGCAGCTAGAGACCGGCACGCCGCCATCGCTGTGGTTGGTCTGGCTGTGCAGGGTGCCCAAATAAACCGTGTACGGTAGCCCGCCCGCCGCCGGAGCCAGCGCCTCTGCAGTGGTGCCAACCGGCAGTCCGGCAAAGCTGGCCAGACGTGGCGTCGATACGGTGCCGACCTGGATCGTATGCTCTTGCTCATCGGCCAGCCCGCCCGCTTGGCTGGAAAGCTGCAGCGAGTAGTGTCCCGCTGGCACCACGCGCCCGCTGCTATCCCGCCCATCCCAGCGCACCGTCACCGTGCGCAGACCCTCGCCGCCTGTCACCGTGCCCGCAAAGCTGCGGAGCAGCGCGCCGCTTTCTGAGCGCAGCGTCAGCTGATACCTGACCGCCTCGGTGCTGGGCGCGCCCAAAAAGGACAGCGTCAAGTCCCGCGCGACGCCTGCATCGGCCCGATACGAGACGACGATGGCGGTCTCCAGCTCGGCTTGGTCGGCGGCTGTCGTCAGGTGCGCGGCGCTGCTGGCCACCGCTCCAGATGCAGCAGAGCCAGGCGGCTGACAAGCCAGCAAGCCCAGGGCCGCTGCGCCCAAAATTTTCTGTGCTCTGCTCGGGGTCATCGGGGTCATTGCGGTGGCCTCCTGATTGGGAAAGTGGGTCGGAGTTACTTGCCTTGAAACTGCGGCGTGCGCTTCTGGACGTAGGCGCTGATGCCCTCTTTGGCGTCGGCGGACTGAAACAGCTGCTGCTGTAGCTCGCGCTCTAACGCCAGGCCCGCTTCTAGCGACAGCTCGGCCCCGGTCTGCACCGCGCGCTTGATCCGTCCCACCGCCATCGAGGCCCGCCCCGGCGGACAAAAGCCTTTCGCATACTGCAGCGCCGCTGCTTCAAACGACTGCCCCTCAGCTGGCGTAAGCAGCTCATTGATCATGCCCAGCGCCTGCGCCTGCGCCATGGTCAGGTTCTGGCCTTTGACCATCAGCTCGATCGCGCGGCTCTTGCCAATCAGGCGCGCCAGGCGCTGCGTTCCGCCCGTACCCGGCAGCACACCCAGCGCCACCTCGGGCAGTCCCACCTTGCCGGTACTGGCTGCCGAGCCGATGCGCAGATCCGCCGCCATCGCAATCTCCAGCCCGCCGCCAACGCAGTGCCCGTTTAGCGCCGCAATCACCAGCTTCGAGGTCTGCTCCAGCCGCAGCAGCGTCTCGTTGGCGTGCAGGCAGAAGTTGTACTTATAGCCCGGCGTTGCGCGGTCCAGCATCGCGATGTCGGCCCCGGCGCAGAAGAAGCGCTCTCCGGCGCCAATCAGCAGCAGCACATGCACCGCGTCACTAAAGCGCGCCCGCAGGATCGCCGCATCCAGCGCCAACATCATCTCTAGCGAGTAGGTATTGGCCGGCGGATTGTGCAGCCGCAGCACCGCCACTCCGTCCTGCTCTGAGTACTGCACCAGCGAGTGATCCACACTACTTGGAAAGGTCGTGTTCTGGTTGGTCATGGTCGCGGACCATATCACGGGCATAAGACGGCCCACGGTTACGGCTGCGTGAAGTTCTGCTCAGGTTTTGCGGCCTCAGCCAGAAGCCTCCAAGAGCCAACTTCACCTGTCCAAAGGCCAAGGTCACCTTTCCAATGGCCAAGGTCACCCTTCCAAAAGCCAAGGTCACCCTTCCAAAAGCCAAGGTCACCTTTCCAATGGCCAAGGTCACTCTTCCAAAAGCCAAGGTCACCCTTCCAATGGCCAAGG
>JAGNNG010000122.1 GCA_017990795.1 Deltaproteobacteria bacterium | reverse complement strand
CGCAGGTCATCGCCGACTACGTACGCGCCACCCACCTGGCCCAAGAAGCGGGCTTTGATCTCATCGAAGTCCACATGGCGCATGGCTACCTGCTGGGTAGCTTCCTGTCGCCACTTACCAACCTGCGCAGCGACGAGTTTGGCGGCTCGCAAGCAGCACGCGCGCGCTTTCCGCTGCAGGTCCTACGCGCCGTCCGCGCAGCCTGGCCGCAGGAGCGTCCGATCTCGGTCCGAATCTCGGCGACCGACTGGCTGCCTGGCGGCATGACCGGAGCCGATGCCGTAGTGCTGGCGCGCTGGCTGAAAGAGGCGGGGGCCGACATCATCTCGGTGTCCACCGGACAGACGATGCCGCAGGCGCGCCCGGCCTACGGTCGACTGTTTCAGACTCCTTACGCGGAACAAATCCGCTTGGAAGCGAACGTTCCTACCATCGCTGTCGGCATGATCTCGTCGTATTCCGATGTAAACAGCATCATCGCCGCCGGTCGCGCCGATCTGGTCGCCTTGGCCCGCGCGCACCTGTACGACCCCTACTGGACGCACCACGCCGCTGCCGAGCAGGATCATCCCCTGCCGTGGCCACATCCATACGGCTCGGTCAGTCAGTACAAGCTGCGCATGAAGTAGCAGCAGCCAGCCGGGAACCTGGTGTTTGGGAGGAATCGCGAAAGGAAGGAAGAGAGCTGGCGAGAAGAGCTACGCAGCGCCGCAATGCAAAACTTGCAGCGGCGCTGCGCAAACAGCCTATAGCAGCGGCTGATGCGGAGGAGGCAGTGGCGTCGAGTCGCTGCCGGCAGCTGCGGTCGGCGGATGCGCACTGCTGCCACCGGTAAACAGGCGGACAAAGAAGGCGCCCGCGCTGTCCAGGTAGGTATAGACCACCGGCACCACCAGCAGCGTCAGCAGCGTCGAGGAGATAAGACCTCCGATCACGGCTCGGGCCATCGGCGCGCGGAACTCTGCACCTTCGCCCAGCGCCAGCGCAATCGGCACCATGCCGAAGATCATCGCCAGCGTGGTCATGACAATGGGCCGCAGCCGCACCTCACCGGCATGGATCAGCGCTTCGTTGCGACTCTGGCCCTCGACCCGCCGCTGGTTGGCGTTGTCGATGAGCAAGATGGCGTTTTTGGTCACCAGTCCCATCAGCATGATCACGCCGATCATGCTCATCATGTTGATGGTGTTGCCCGCGATAAGCATCGCCAGGAACACGCCAATCAGCGACAGCGGCAGCGACATCATGATGGCCAGCGGCTGCAGGAAGCTCTCAAACTGCGAGGCCAGCACCAAGTAGATAAAGACGATGGCCAATACCAGCGTCTCCATCGCGAAGCCCGCCGTCTCTTTCAGGTCCTTGGTCTGCCCGCCCATGTCGACCACATAGCCTTCGGGCAGCGTCATCTTATCGACGGCGGCCTTGATGTCACTGCTGACATCGCCCAGGCCTCGTCCCTCGATGCTGCCGGTGATGCGCACCTCACGCGAGAGGTCGATGCGGTCAATCTTGGACGGACCCACGCCGCGCGTGATGTTGGCCACCTGATCCAGCGCCACCAGCGCCCGCCCGCCGTCCGCCTTCATCGCGCCCGGCACAAACAGCCGCGCAATGTCCTTCATGCTGGTACGACCCGACGATGGCAAGCGCACCCGGATGTCGTAGGTGCGCGCGTTTTTGTCCTCAAAGTTTCCGGCCAGCTCACCGGCGACCAGCGCGCGCAGCGTCGTCGCAATCTCCGCAACCGAGACCCCCAGATCCGCCGCTCGCTGACGATCGATCTGAATCCGCAGCTCCGGCTTGGTGTTCTCTTGGCTGATCTGCACATCGACCGCGCCCTTGGTCGCCTGCACCGCCGCCAGGACCTGCTTTGACACCGCATCCAGCTGCGACAGCTCGCGACCCTTGACGCTGATCTGCAGCGGCGACTGCGGGCCACCGATACCACCGGCATCCAGCACCGCCGTGTTCACATCGACGATCTGCGCGATGCGCTCACGAACCTCGGGACGGATTAGGAAGATGCTGCGCTTGCGCTCTTTTTTCTTCTTCAGCTTGACGTAGATCTGACCGCTGGTGACCGTTCCCGTCGAGCCACCGCCGATCGAAGTATAGGAATAAGCAATCTCGGGATCGACGTGGATGGCGCGCAGAAGCTCCCGCGACTTGGCCTCGGTGTAGCTAAGCGAGCTGCCGACCGGCGTGCGCATGGTGACCACGAACTCGCCACGGTCACTCTCGGGCATAAACGAAAAGCCGATTAGCGGCGCCAGCGACAAGCTGCCGACAAACACCACCGCCGTCATCACCAGCGTGGCCACGCGATGCTCCAGCGCCCACTTGATGACGTGCCGATAGCCATGCGCCATCTTGTCAAAGCCGTTATTAAAGCCAGCGACGGCGCGCATCAGGATGTTCTTCTTGCCTTTGTGGTGCGGCTCCGGCCACACCGACGACATCATCGGGTCCAGCGTGAAGGACACAAACAGCGACAGCAGCACTGCGACCGAGATGGTGATGCCAAACTGGAAGAAGAAGCGTCCGATGATGCCGCCCATAAATGCCACCGGCACGAACACCGCGATGATCGACATCGTGGTCGCCAGCACCGCCAGGCCGATCTCGCTGGTGCCTTCTTGCGCGGCGCGTACGTGGTCTTTGCCCATCTCGACGTGGCGGACGATGTTTTCGCGCACCACGATGGCGTCATCTATCAGCAGTCCAATCGCCAACGTCAGCGCCAGCAGCGTCAGCTGATTCAGCGTAAAGCCCGCCGCCCACACCGCCGTAAACGCGCCAATCACCGAGATCGGCAGCGTCAGACCGGTGATGACCGTTGAGCGCCAGCTCTGCAAAAACAGAAACACGATCGCCACCGTCAGGATCGCGCCCAGCACCAGGTCTTCTTCGACCGACTCGACGCTGGCCCGGATAAACACCGAGTTGTCGATCACCACATCCAGCTTCACACCTTCGGGCAGCGTCGACCGCAGCTCGTCTAGGCGCTCGCGCACTTTGTCGGCGACGCCGACGGTGTTCTGCCCGGACTGCTTGCGAATTTCCAGCGCCACCGTGGGCTTAATCACCGTCTCCGGCTTGCCGCTCGCAGCACTACCCGGCGCTAGATTTGCCACCAGCGAGATCGAGCGCTTCTCCTCCGTACCATCGCGCACCGTCGCCACTTCGCCCAGGCGAATGACGCCACCGCCCGCCACGCGCAGCGGCAGCTCTTGGAACTCGCGCACCTCGCGCACGCGACCGGCCACCCGCAGCAGCGTCTCCTGCGTCGAGCGCTCGACGCGGCCCGCTGGCAAGTCGAGGTTTGACTGCTTCAGCGCATTGATCACATCCGACGGCAAGAGCCCGCGCGCATCCAGCCGCGCCGGGTCGAGCAGGATCTCGATCTCACGCTTGGTACCGCCGACCAGCGTCACTTTACCGACGCCGGGCACGTTCTCCAGGCGCTTGCGTACATCTTGATCTGCCAGCTCGGTCAGCTCGCGCAGCGGCAGCGTATCCGACGACAGCGCCAGCGACAGGATCGGCCTGTCTGCCGGGTCCAAGCGCTCCAAGATAGGATCTTTGGCGTCGGTAGGCAGCTCGGCTTTTAGGCGCGACAGCTTCTCGCGCACGTCGTTGGCGGCGTCGTTGATCTTGATGTTCAAGTTGAACATCAGCACCACCACCGACACACCTTCCAGCGACTGCGACGAGATCTGCTTGATGCCCGGAACGGTATTTAGCGCTTCCTCGATCTTTTTGGAGACATCGCTCTCCACTGACTCGGGACCTGCGCCCGGCCAGGTTGTAGTGACGGTGATGACCGGCAAGTCGACGTTGGGAAACTCGTCGATCGACAGTCGGCGAAGCCCGAACATGCCAAGGACCACGAAGGCCAGCATGATCATGGTGATAAACACCGGGCGCTTAATTGAAAGGTCTGACAGGACCACGGATGCCTCCTACAACCTGCGCTCTGCGGCGCGGTGCTACTTGTTCTCGCTGACCACAGCTGCAGCCGTACTGGTCGCAGTCACTGCCGTCCCCGACTTAAGCCCCGCCGGCGAGCTAACGATGACCTGATCCCCAGCCGCGATGCTACCCAGGACTTCCATCAGATCTCCGTCGCTGACCCCGGTGTGAACGGTCAGCTTCTCGGCGATGCCGTTTTTGACCACCCACACTACGCTCTGCTTATCGTCGCCGCCCTCGTCGCCTTCGCCGCTGTCTCCCGACTCGGCAGGGCCTGGCGCGGCGGCACGCGCCACCACTTCTTGCCGCAAGGCTTGCTGTGGCACGCCGACACCTTGACGCTCGCCACCGACGGTGACAAAGCCGGTCGCAAACATGCCGCCCTTCAGCACGCCGTCCTTGTTGGGAATGCGCACGCGCAAGCGGATGGTGCGGGTCCGAGGATCGACGGTGGGACTGACCGCCGTCACTTCGCCGGTAAGCTCGGTATGCACGGCGCTATTGACCTGGAACTCGACGCGGCTGCCCTTGGTGATGCCCGAGGCCAAGTCCGCCGCCACCTGCGCCACCAGCTCCATCGCCGAGTTGTCCACGATGGTCACGATGTCGCGGTTCTTCATCGTATCGACGTACTCATGCAGCGACACGCCGCGGCGACTGATGACGCCCGAGATCGGCGCCACATACTTGGTCTCACCGACGGCATTTTTTGCCAGATCGCGCGCGGCCCGCGCCTGCTCCAGCTGCGCACTGGCCGAGCGAATCGCGACCTGCCCCAGCTTCGCCGCCGTGCGCGTGTCGTCGAGCGTCTTCTGATCCACCGCCCCTTGTGCGGCCAGCTTCTCGACGCGCTCTTGATCACGGCTGATGCGCTCTAGGTCAGCCTTGGCCCGCGCCAGCTGCGCATCCGCCACCGCCACCGACGCTGAGTTGCTACGAAACTGCGCCTGCTGATTGGCCGCTTCAATCTTGGCAATCAGCTCGCCCTTTTTCACCACATCGCCTTCGTCTTTACGCAGCAGCACCACGTTGCCACCGACGCGCGACTTGAGCGTCACCTCTTGAATCGGCTTCAGCTCTCCGGTGATCGGCAAGCGACCGCTAAAGGTGTGCTTGACCGCTGGCTGCGTCTCGACGCGGATGACCTTGGGTGCCTGCGCCGCTTTGGTCGCCGCTGCCGGCTCGCCGCCCCCTTTTTTACACGCTGGCTGCGTCGCCACCGCCAGAGGCAGAACCAGACCCAACAGAACGGAATAAGTAGTCAGTGTACGCACGATGATCCCTCAATAAACCTTGGCGCTACGATCCCGCAGGGCGGCAGTCGTCCGTCGCCCTGAAGCCTTAGGCGGCGGGAGAAACCCCCGAATCGCCGCGCTGACAATGCGCACCCCAAGCCCGGCCTCTAGCGGCTCCTGCTCGGGACTGCGCAGATGACGAATGATTGAATACTGAATGGCCCCCATGATCAGCCGCAGCAGCTCCGTCGGGTCGCCTTTCAGCTCGCCGCGCAAAAACGCATCGCTGACCGTCTGATGCAAAAGCTCCCGAGGCACATGGTCCATGTCGTCGGCATTGCACGGTGGCCGATCGGCATCAGGCGAAAAGATGTGCGCCAAAAAGAAGCGCACCGAGTCTCGATTTTCCCGTGCCATCGAGATCATCTGCTCCGTCAGCACCGAGAGCTGCTCCTGCATGCTCGGGCCGGGCGGCGACTTGGACTTGGCGGCACGCTTGCCAGCTGGCGCTCCAGCCATGCTTTCGGTCGCTGCTGGGTCTGCGGCGCGCCACTGTGAACAGATGTTGAGCAGCGCTTGCTGCAGCCCCTCACGCAGCACCACCGCGCTATTGGTCACCAGCGACTGATAAAGCCCCTCTTTGCTGGTGAAGTAGTAGTACACGATCGACTTTTTTACGCCCGCAGCGTCGGCAATTTCCTGCACCGAGGTACAGCTGTAGCCCTTCTGACCAAACAGCTGAAAGGCCGCATGACTGATGCGATGGCGCGCTTCTGGTTGCGTAGGGTTCATAGGACTTTCAGGTGCCATCCTCAAACTCGGCTCCTGCTTGAAATTTACCGACCGGTCAATAAAGCGCCAGCGAAAACTTTACCAACCGGTCAATACATCGTCGCTACGCAAGCATAGATGCTGCTGCCTGCGCACCTGCACCGCCCGCAGGACCGATCGCTTACCCCCACGCCTGATCGCTTACTGGCTTGAT
>JAGNNG010000121.1 GCA_017990795.1 Deltaproteobacteria bacterium | reverse complement strand
AGGGAATGCGCATGTCCTCTAAGCAAAGCACTGTTGATTACATCGTCGACCAGCTGGCAGCGGCTGGGGTGGTCAGTGGCAAGAAGATGTTTGGCGAGTACGGCATCTACTGCGACGGCAAGATGTTTGCGCTGGTCTGCGATGATCAGCTCTTCGTCAGGCCCACCGCTGCCGGGCGGCAGTTTCTGGGCACTCCGACGGAGGCGCCACCGTATCCCTCGGCCAAGCCGCACTTTTTGATCGCAGGCGAGCGCTGGGACGACGGTGAGTGGCTTAGCGAACTGGCCCGACTCACCGCCCGCGAGCTGCCGCTGCCCAAGAAGAAAAAGTAGCGCAGAAGCGGACGACCAGGCTGGCGTTGAGGCCGACGCTGTCTCTGCGCATGACCGGAGTCACTGTGGACTGGCTGTTACTTTCAGCCAGCCCACCGATGCGCATCTTAGAACCCGAGCGGCTTTTTCAGGTTGCGAAAAGCCGGGGGGAAAATGCAGGGTGAATGACGGGGGTCGAACCCGCGACCACCGGAGTCACAGTCCAGTGCTCTACCAACTGAGCTACATTCACCAGAAGCGCTAGCAATCTATTCAGAAGCCAAAGTGGGTGCAAAGGAAAAATACGTTTTTCTACACAAGAACTTTGGCTGGCACTGCTTGTCTAAGCGGGGTCTAGACGGTGTCAGCGCTGTGACGGGCTCGTGACTAGGGCGCAGTAGGACGGTGGCTGGACGTAATGGGCAGGGAGAACTTATGAAAAAACGCGCTTTTGGGATGTGGGGCCGGGGTTTTCAGGTAGCACGAGGTTGCGGACGCTGCGCAGAGCCGGTGGGGAGAGCTTCTGCTGCTTGGAATGCGGTGACTGCGCGCGGTTTTTCAACGTCGCTGGGGCGGATGGGGCTGCTCCTCGTGCCGATGTTGTGGGCGAGCCCTGGGGTCAGCGTGGCTAGCGGTGAGACGCCAGGGTCTGCGGCTGTGGCCAGTCCTGCGGCGGGGGCTACGAGCTTGGCAACACCGGGGTCTTTGCCGGACGCGCCGCCACCGCTGCTGCTTGCGCTTAAGCAGGAGCTGGCTCGCTCGATGAGTCGGCTGCGGCTAAAAGGCTACGAGTCGCCCTATTTCATAAGCTACACGCTGCGCGACAGCGACTCGCATGAGACGACGGGCAAGCTGGGCGCGGTCTACAGCCAGCAGCACGATCGCCAGCGCCTGGTCCACGTCGAGGTTCGCGTCGGTAACTATGAGCTAGATAACACCAGCGCCGATGGCTCTGATGGTGATGCCGACCTGGCGATCAGCTTGTCAGAGGTGGGCAAAGACGCGCCGCTCGACGATGACCTGGATGCGCTGCGCGGTACGCTGTGGCAGATCACCGACCTAAAGTACAAGGCGGCGCTGGCGGCTTATGCCAGCAAGCGGGCGCGCGGGGTGCGCAACGTCGACCCGGAAGACAAGCTGCCGAGCTTTTCAAAAGAGTCGGCGCAAAAGGCGATCCTGCCGCTGCCTGCCTTTGCGGTGGACAGTGCGGCGATGGCGCAGGCCGTGCGGCAAGTCGGCGCGCGGCTGAAACAGGCCCCGGTTCTCGATGGAGATATCAAGCTGACCGCGGATCGGCTGAGTCGCTATTTCGTCTCGTCCGAAGGGGCAGAGGTGGTGGAGCATCAGACGCTGTATGCGGCTCACTTGACGGCGCAGACGCGGGCTAAGGACGGCATGCTGCTGACCAACTCGCGCGACTTTTATGGCCGTACTGCCGAGCAGCTGCCGTCGCCCACCGCGATGGCGGCGGCTGTGGATGGCCTGGTCGAGGACCTCAAGCAGCTGCAGGTGGCTCCGTCGGTCGATCCGTACACCGGGCCTGCGATCTTGATGGAAGAAGCCGCTGGGGTTTTTTTCCACGAGACGATCGGCCACCGCTTGGAAGGCGAGCGCCAGGTCAGCGAGCAAGAGGGCCGCACCTTCAAAGGTCAGGTTGGCCAGCGCGTGCTGCCAGACTTCTTGTCGGTTATCGATGATCCCACCCTGCAGCGCAGCAGCGCGGGCGCGATTCCGCTAAATGGCTTTTATCAGTTTGACGATGAAGGCGTGCCGGCGCGACCGGTGACGCTGATTGAAAATGGAGTGCTGCGAGACTACCTAAAGTCGCGCACGCCGGTGCTGGGGTCGCTGCGTAGCAATGGTCATGCGCGCGCCTCGGGAACCAGCGATCCGATTGGGCGCATGGCCAACTTGGTGGTGCGGGCCAGTCGCTCGGTGCCGATGAGTGAGCTGAAGGCGCAGCTGCTCGCGGAGGTGCGCAAGCAAGGCAAGCCGTATGGGCTGATCATTCGCGATATCCTCGGCGGCTCGACCAACACCGGGGGCTATGGCAGCCAGACTTTTCGCGGCCAGCCGACCATGGTCTACCGCGTCGATGCCAGCACCGGACAAGAGACTCTGGTGCGCGGGGTCGAGATGGTCGGCACGCCGCTGTCTAGCGTCGCCAAGATCGTCGGTGCAGCCAATACCCAAGGCGTCTTTAACGGCTTCTGCGGCGCTGAGTCCGGAATGGTACCGGTGTCGACCGTGGCTCCGGCGGTCCTGTTTACCGAGATCGAGCTCCAGCGCGCGCAGCACATCAGCGAGAGGCCGCCGATCTTGCCCGCACCGTGGCGTGACGAGGAGCCCGCAAAAGGCAGTGGCAAGGCCGTGGCATCGCCTGGCAAAGCTGCGGCAGGTAAGAAAAAGTAGCTGGGGGACTGGGGTTTTCAGCGCGGCAGCTGGACTGCACAGGCGGCCTCGGCTTGATGTTTTGCCGAGGCCGCACTGGCAACAGAGACGAGCCGCGCGCGCGGACTACTTGCGGTACGAGAGGATGCCGCGGCCACCGAAGAAGACGTTCTTGGCGTCGGCTGCCCAGCCATAAAACTTGGCCATGCTGCCGCCGATCGAGGTGTCAACCTTGGTTGCCGTGGTGCCGTTCCAGCGGAAGACGTTGCCAACGCTATCAACAAACCAAGCGTCGGTCGGAGAGACGGCCACGACGCTGTTAATCGACGACACTGCGTTTGGCAGGTCCAGCTTCATCCAGGTGCTGCCGTTGTAGTGCCAGGCCGCCTTGTCGATGCCGACCCAGATGTCGTTGGCACTGCTGCCGTGAATCGAGTAGGTCGAGATGGCGGTGACTCGGTTGTCTGCAGTCCAGCCGCTGCCGTCGAAGTGGAACACCTGATTGCCGGTGAGGGCCCACAGGTCGCTGGGCTGAGCACCCCAGACGCCGTTTAGGATGCCGGGGAGGAACTTGGCGTCTAGGCTCCAGGACGTGCCGTCAAACTTCATCACGTACTGCGAGCCGCTACCGGTCGCAAACGCGGTCTTGTTGTCGATGGCGTGGATGTGATCGATGTTGACCGCGATGATGTTGATGGCCTGCGACAGCGTCGATTTGCTCCAGCTGGTGCCGTCATAGTGATTCATGACTGGGGTGCCACCAGCTCCGTGACCACCGACCCAGACATCATTTGGCCCCGAGCCGCCGACGGAGTCGACGCCCGAGCCCGCACCGGGGATAAACTGCTTGGTCTCGGTGTAGGTAGCGCCGTCGTAGTGGATGACGGAGTTTGCATCGGTGACAAACCACATGTCGCGTGGGCTGCTGCCCCAGCTGCCGATGATGTCGCCGCTAAAGACGTTGTTGCGCTTGCTCGATGCGTTGGTGCCGTTAAAGTGGGCAATGATGCCGCGCTGACCGACGCCCCAGACATCGGTGGCAGAGGTTCCGTGAACGCGGCCAAACCCGTAGGTCGGCACGCCGGCATCATGCGAGTTCCACTTGGTGCCGTCCCAGCGGAAGAACATGCCCACCGGGCCGCTGCTAAACAAGTTATTGGCGGCAGTGCCCCACAAGCTGCTGATGCTGTTTAGCACCGGCAACGAGGTCAGTGGCATGGGAGTCCCACCCATCATGGAGCGCTTGAACTTGCCGTCCACGCTGACCAAGTAGGCTTCGGCATCGGAGGTGGCCCACAGGCCGTTGTAGGTTGCGACCTCGACGGCGGTCCAGTTGGTGCCATTGGTAGTGCGGGCTAGCGCGTTTTCAGAGCCGTACGCCCACACGTTCGCGTTGCTCGAGCCGGTGACGCCGAGGATCTGCGCGGTGGCGCGAATGGGCAGGCCCTGCATCGTGAAGGTTGTCCCATCGTATCTGTAGACGTTAGGTCCGTAGATGCCGACGAACATGCGGTCTGCCGTGCCCCAGACCGAGGTGGTGCGGCGCAGCTCGGAGGTGCTGACGCGCATCGGCGTAAAGGTATTGCCGTCGCCCTTGAGCATCAGGCCGTTGGCGCCTGCGGCAACCCAGATTTCGCTCTTGTTGCGCGCCCACACACCCTCAAGGTCCTGCGTGGTGCCGCTGTTTTTGCGCGTCCAGGCCTGCCCATCGTAGTGAACAATCGAGCCGCCGTTGCCAACTGCCCACACGTCGTTAGGGGCGATGGCCCACACATCGCGCAGGTCAAAGCCGAAAGGCAGCGGTGCCTCCCAGCAGATGCCGTCGGGAGTGCAGGACTGCGTGTCAAACGTAGCCGTGATGTTGGTGTCGGCCTTCAGCGTCAGCGTGCAGGCTCCACCTTGACCTGCGCAGGCCCCGCCCCAGCCCGAAAACACCGCGCCCGTACCTTGCGGTAGGAACGTGATCTGGGTGTCGACCTCGAAATCGGCGCTGCAGGTGGCTCCGCAGGTAATGCCGGCGGGCTGACTGGTCACGGTGCCGGTGCCGGTGCCCGAGGTCGCGACGTTGACGCGCACCTTGCCAGGCGGTGGATTTGGCGGCAGCGACAAGTCCGCATTACTTCCACCATCAGGATTGTTGGGGTTGTTTGGATCGGTGCCAGTGTTGCTTCCGTCAGAGCAGGCAGCAAACGCTCCGAATGCCAGCGTTAACAGAGCGCGCGAAGCTGCAGGAAAGCCGACCAAAGAGCGAGACTGAGAGCGACGATAAGAGGGGGTCCGTAAGGAGTTCATCTTAGGCATAGACAACCTACTTTTTGGTCACGATCCGTCTTTGACCCACGCGCGGGACGGCCAGCTGACCTGACACTGGCCGAAGCGAGGGATTGCGCGGGCTTGGGGGAACTCCGTGGTGCAGGCGCGGGCCGTAAATTGCCACGCTGACCGACGGCACTTGTGTTCACCTTCACTTTAGCGTGGTGATGTGAAGTCGCACAAGCCGCCGCGCCAACGGCACTGCTTGCAGGCTGTTAACGCTGCGAAATCAGGGGCGCCGTGGGTGGCTTGGGTTTGTCGCGCTGCTTGGCGTTTGCGGCGCTTGTCAGCGCACACCTGCGGCGTTGGCTGGCTGGCCGTCGTAATGGCGCTAGCGAGCGTAAAGCTCGTAAGGGTTGCTCTCGCTCTGCAGGATGTCTAGCTGCGCTCTTGGCTTTGGTGGCAGCTGCACCGTCGGCTGCAGCGAGATGACTTGGTAGCTGAATCGGCAAATGACTCGTCGCAGCGGCTGCCCCATCGAGTCCACCGGCTGACTTTGTAGAGCAGATCGGGATGATGACGACGGAGCTTCTGGCTCGCTGCGAAGGCTTCCGATTTGATCCAGCTCTGCATCCACACCCGATGGGCGGGACAGCGCCGGACTGAAGGTCGTTAGCAGCGAGGGCCGTGCGAGTGCATCGGTAGGGCTACTTGACGCTAGCTCGCGCACCGATATCAGCCGTGGTATCTCGCCGATCGGCAGGCCCGTCGCTGCCAGCAGCTGTGTGGTTGGCGCTTGCGACCCGTCTCGCACGGGCTGCGCATCCAGCGCTCTTACCGAGCCAGGAGGCTTCATCGAGACGACTTGAATCTGTACGTCTTGCCGCAGCTTATGGGGGTGGTGCGGCTGACAACAGGGCAGGGTGACGCAGACAAAGATTTGCAGCAGACCTCGTCGCAGGCGCAGCTCCTGCTGGGCCAGGCTGGGAAGCTGCTGCAGGTTTAACTGTAGCAAGTGCTGCAGAGGCTGCTTGCACAGGCTACAGCTTGGCCAGGGCTCGCTTGCAGGCAGAAAAGGCTGTCCGCCGTACTTGGAGCGAGGGAAGTCCTGCGCGAGCTCCACTGCCGATTGCGGTGTCAGAGGCGCGGGCACAAGCTGCCAGCGCGCTCGCTGCGGAGCAACGACGGGACCGCTAGCGACCTGCGCTTGCGACGGCGGCTCGGTTGGCGTTTGCAGCACCGAGGTCAGAGCGGCGCGGCCTCTACGGGC
>JAGNNG010000120.1 GCA_017990795.1 Deltaproteobacteria bacterium | reverse complement strand
TTGAAGTGCGTGCAAATGTGGGCCCATGTCGGATTTTGTCGCGCTGTCAAGTTCCAGGGAAATTGGGCCCGCAAATGGGGCTTCTAGGTCGCGCGAATGCCGCTCGAGCGCTTACATGGCGGGATCCAGCTCATGCCTTGTGCTATGCGTAGGAATGCGTGACTGGTCGTCGAGAAAACGCATCTACATCCAGGTCGTGCCAACTATGACGCTGCGACTCCTATATATAGAGCGGCAAGTAGTTAGGCGCGTCTGCTCGATTGCACGGTGCATAGGGTGAATGCAGAGCCTCCTGGCTGGCTTTGAGTGGCAGCACAGGCGGGCCGTGGACCGTCGGTAAAACGCCCGTACTGTCTGCTTCGGAGCGTGTGCTATGGTTTGGCCATGCTTGCTAGACGGCCACTTACACGTAGCGCGGGAACCAACAGGACCTGGCACCTGTTGGCGTGTCTGCTGACGTGGGCGATTGGTCTAGGTGGCATTGGGACTCGGGCGTGGGCTGGTCCCCAAGATGAGATCACTCGGCGAGACTGGGGCATTGGCGGATTTAAGCCACCACCGCGCTGGGAGGTCTTACCGAAAGAGCGGCAGAGTTATCCGCAGCTACTCGCCTGGGCAAGTCGCGGCGCTGGGGCCGAGCGCTCGGTGATGACGTTGGTTGCAAAACGCCTGGTTCCCGGCACAACTCTGCAGCAGCTGGTGCGCGATGCAGGAGGGGTCGCTGAAATGCCGCGCGCGCGCAATGTACGGGTGCAGCAGCAAGCCAGTGCGGGCTGGACGTTTGGGCAACGAGCGCAGGTCGATGCAGTCCTGCTTCCCTCGGCTACACAGCGAGCGCAGGTGGTGCGGCAGCTTATCTTTGTGAACACGCCCTTCGCTTATGTGCTGACGTTGGTAACCCCGCAAGAGCAGTCGCAAGCGCGGCTGCGCGACCTGGATGACACTGCGAGTGGGCTGGTTCCGCTCGGGCTCACTCCAGCAGGGGATGCTGGACCGTCTTCTGTGGGATTGTCAGCTTCTGGTGCTCGAGCGAGTGATGCTGCTCCCCGGGACAGTGGGTCGGCAGCCGCTCCGCAAGTGTCTCCAGCTGCGGCCTTGCAGAACCGAGTCCAATAATTGGTTTCCTGCGGCAGACGCTGGATTTGCAGGTTTTTTCAGTAGACCCCGTTGCGCCATACCTAAAACGCAATTTAAGAGCCGTATGCGACGGAAAGCAGCGGTCTTTCTAGGGCAGTGATGGGCGTCTTTATGCGCGACTGCCGACAAAAAAGTACACAGCACTGCACGAAACGCTTGCCCAGAGTTGGTCCGGGTTGGTAGCGTCCCCCCATCATGAGTAAGTCCCGTATCTTCTTCCAGTTCGCCCTCGCTGCGCTGACGCTTGGGTCGGCTGGCTGCGACACGCTTAAGGCGCGAGCGCGGGCGCAGAAGGGCGTGGAGAAGTACCGCGATGGGGATATAAAAGGGGCGGCGCAGCTCTTCAATGAAGCAGCTGCCATCGACCCGACGTTTCCCCCAATCATTATCAACCGCGGCTTCACCCACCTTGCTTTGTATCAGCAGTTTGCACGCTCGAAGGAAGGGCAGGAGGCGGCCAACATTGCCGTCCAGTCTTTCCGTCAGTACATGGACATGCCGGACCTAAAGCCCGAGCAACGTCAGCGAGCGCGTGACTATCTGCTACAGACCTTCGTTGATGCTCGTCGCTACGAAGAGGCTGTTGAGTTTTTCAAGCCTCAGGTAGAGCGCGAAAATCCCGACCTCGAAGCGCTGACCATCCTCGGTAACATCGCCAAGAGCATTGGCAAGATGGATGCCTCACGGATGTGGCTTGAGCGCCGCATCAAAGCGAATCCCAAAGATACCGACGGCTATGTGGCACTTGGTATCATGACTTGGGATGATCTTTGCGCTGACTCTCAGTGCCGGACGCCGCTTGAGCAGCGTCGGGGCCAGCTGCAGATGGCGCCTGATCTGCGTATCGCAAAAGCCAACCAGGCGCTTGAGCTTCTGGAGCATGCGCGGCTGCTTTCGCCCAAGGCTCCTACGCCGGTTATCTATGCCAACCTGCTGCTGCGTGAGCGGTCGTATGCACAGCCGACCGACGATCTGAAACGATTGGATCTTGAAGAAGCAGGAAAGCTGCAGCAACTAGCCGTGGCTATGCAAAAAGCAGCTACGGGTGCAGCCGCTGCCGCAGCTGGGGCGCCCGCAGCGCCTGTTGTGGCTGCTGACGGTGGTGTTTCGCCAGACGCGGGAACAAAAGCTGCAACAGCGCCAGCGGCTCCTGCAGCGCCAGCGGCTCCTGCAACACCAGCGGCTCCTGCAGCGCCAGCGGTTCCTGCAGCACCAGCGGCTCCGGCTGCAGCAACTGTTCCAGCATTTCAAGCACCAACTGCCAAACCAAAGCGCAACAAGCCAGCTGCAGAGCCTGCAGCAGTCGGGGCAGCACCCGCTCCTGCGGCAGCTCCTGCTCCCGCTGAAACTCCAGTAGCCGCGCCAGCAGCTGCTGCACCTCCTCCTGCTGAAGCCAAGCCTGCAGAAGCTCCTCATGAGAAGAAACCCGCAGAAGCTCCGCCTGCACCGCCTGCGGCGAAAGAGCCCGCCGGATCCTCTGAACCTGCCGCGTCGGAGAAGCAGTGATGTTTGATCGCTACGTTGCAGACAAAAAGCGCAAGCGACCACTGCTCTACGCGGCTTTTGTAGCCTCGACCGTCGTTCAAGCAGGGGTCATTATCTTCTTTATCGTGTACTCCTTCATCCACGTGGATGAAGTGCAGCCACCACCGCTGACGGTGCAGTTTGTTGCTACGGCGCCGCCACCGCCGCCGCCGCCACCACCGCCAAAAGCGGCTTCGCAGAAACCGAAGACGCCCCCCAAGGTCGTTAAGCCGGTTCTGCAGCCAACCGAGATCCCTAAGTTCATCCAGCCCAAGACTGAGCCCGATCCTCCAGAGGAGAAGGACACAGGCGGTGGCTCGGAGGGAGTGCCAGGTGGTGTAGAAGGTGGAGTTGCCGGTGGTGTAGTAGGTGCGCCGCCACCACCTCCTCCAAAAGAGGAGCCCAAGCCACCACCTAAGCCCAAGAACGTTCCGGCTATCTTGATCAAAAAAGACAAGATCAGCTCCGGCGATGATCCGCACTTGCCGGATGTCGTCAAAGCACAGCGCCGAGGTAGCGTTGTGACTGGTTCGTATAAGGTCTGTATTGGTCAGTCGGGAAGCATCAGCTCGGTCGATGTTGTATCCGGGATCCCTGGGGCTGACGACTCGATTGTATCGACGCTACGGGGCTGGCGCTATAAGCCACAAGCCATCCCCATTTGTTTCATCCAATTTTTTGAATTCCAAGTTGAGTAGCACGCAGTCCTAGAAGTCAATGCGAGTTCGGCTCCGCTGCGATGTTGCTGGATTGCAAGTTAGATAGTTCAAGTACATAGTCGCGGCAAACGGTATCTAAAGCGGTCAGTGCAGCTTGCTGGCTTCTTTGAATCTCCGGCGACCAGGCCGGGGTGAGTAAGCCTGAAAAGTGGCTTGCTTCTCATGTCGCGTAAGACCACTTTCACGAATTGATAAACCTGGCGAAACGAGGAGTAACATGGATTTCAATTTAGTAGCCCTTTGGACGCAAACCTCACTGCCTGGCAAGGCCGTTATCGTCATATTGGCGTTGATGGCTATATATATGCTTGCGATTAGCGTTGAGCGCTTCTTGGTCTTTACCAAGGCTCGTAGAAACTCGCTGGCATTTATTCAAAAGCTAATGGCCAAGCTGAGCGCGAAGGATATCAAAGGTGCGCTGAGCTTGTCGCAAGCGAACAAGAAGGCCAATCCGATTGCGCTAGTTATCGAAGCAGCGCTACGTGAGTACAGCGAAGGCCTGGTCGCTCTGAAGGATGTTGGCCCCGATGATATCGGTGATTTCGACATCCTAGATGCAGTGAATCGCTCGATCGACCGCGTAAAAGAGCGTGAAGTTGCGGATCTTAAGAAGGGCCTGGGTGGCTTGGCTACAATTGCTTCCGCGGCTCCATTCGTCGGTCTATTCGGAACCGTTGTTGGTATCATCAACGTTTTTGCAACCATGAAGGCCAATGGCGCTGGTGGTATCGCTGCAGTTGCTGGCGGTATTGGTGAAGCACTTATTACCACTGCCTTTGGTCTGGTGGTCGCTATCCCTGCCGTTATGGTGTTTAACTACTTCACCAACGCGATTGACTCTTTCGTCGTGGACATGAATGAAGTTAGCTCAGAGCTGATTTCGTACATGCTGCGTGAGGGTCGTAAGGCCGCCTAAGCGGATTAGGAAGCTCGCATGTCCGACTTGGACGAACTGCTCAAGAATCCGCCGCCACTGCGGCGGCCCAAGAAGAAGCACCGGCGAACGCATCACGCTGTGATTAAGACAGCATCGATTCGCTCGGATATCAACGTAACGCCGCTGGTCGACGTTGTGCTGGTGCTTCTGATTATTTTTATGGTCGTTACGCCGATGATTACGCGGGGTATGCCGGTCGAGCAGCCAAAGACGCAGTATCATGATAAGAAGAATGACTCCGGCGAGCAGATTGTCGTCTCTGTCACTTGTGAAGGTGGCAAGATGGGGGCGATTCACTGGGAGTGCGGGCAGTCACGCATCTTCGTTGCGTCAGAGCTGGCAAATGACGATACCCTTGGCGATATGGTCGTAAAGGAAATGCGCAAAGGCTCGGGTAATCGCGAAGTCCATGTAAAGGCAGATAAGAAGGCTGCCTATGGAAGTGTGCGGCATGCCATGGAGCTGATCAATCGCGCTGGCGTTACCTCGGTTGCGCTCGGCTCTGATGAGCTGAAGGAGAACTAGCCATGGGGTTCGCAAGTGGTGGCAAAGGCGTACGCTCAGATATCAACGTAACGCCACTTATCGACGTCGTTCTGGTTCTTCTGATTGTATTTATGGTGCTTGTGCCCAAGCTGCTCAATCAGAGTCCGGTCGACGTACCGCCAAAGGCTCCAGACAATGCAGATACGCCGCCACCTGCCAGTGATCAACTGGTGGTGACGGTTGCCGAAGACAGCCGTATCGCTATTAATGGCGAGGCTATTCCGCTAGATGGTCTGGCCGAGAAAGTGCGGAACCTTCTGCAGAACCGCAGCAAGAAGCTAATGTTCTTTAATCCCGATGACAATGCTCCTTATGGAGATGTTGTCAAAGTGATGGATATCTGTCGCGGTGCGGGTTTAAAAACTATTGGTATTATGACCAAATAGCTGCGCTGCGCTCTTAACCGCTCTCCTGCTCGTTGCCTTCAATCTTTCCTGTTTCGTCGCTTTCCCTTCTTTATCCTTTTGCATAAAAGGCGCTGTTCGCAGCGTGGATTGCCATGTCCCTTCGCATCGAGAAGAGTGGGCCGATTACCACGGTGATCCTCGACCGACCGCTGGTCAGGAATGCTGTGGATGCTGCGACTGCCGATGCTCTGGCTGCGGCATTTCGTTCATTTGATGCGGATGCAGCAGCTTCCGTTGCTGTGCTGGTCGGTGAGGGAGGGCACTTCTGCGCTGGGGCGGATCTGAAAGCGCTGGCGGCAGGTCAAGGCAATCGATTGTCGGAAACCGGTGATGGGCCGATGGGCCCGACGCGACTGCGGCTGTCCAAGCCGGTACTGGCGGCCATCTCGGGCTATGCGGTGGCGGGTGGGCTAGAGCTGGCGCTGTGGTGCGACTTGCGAGTCGCTGAGTCCGATGCGGTGCTGGGAGTGTTTTGTCGGCGCTTTGGGGTGCCGCTTATTGACGGTGGTACAGTGCGGCTGGCGCAGGTTGTTGGTCTGGGTCGCGCGCTAGACCTGATCCTAACTGGGCGTCCTGTGTCTGCTGCCGAGGCGTTTGCCATGGGGCTGGTCAATCGCGTCGTCGAGCCAGGTCAAGCCCGTCAAGCGGCGGAGGCCCTGGCGCTACAATTGGCGCAGCTGCCACAGACCTGCCTGCGTAGTGATCGGGCTGCGACCCTGCTGCAGGCTGAGCAGCCGCTGTCGCACGAGGCGGCGTTGGCGCGCGAGTTTCGGCTGGGACTACAGACCATCGAGAGTGGTGAGACACTCGCCGGAGCTGCCTCGTTTTCATTGGGCCAAGGTCGTCATGGGCAGCGTACTGTCGGGTAGTAGGGCTCTGCCTTTGTCGCTCAGTTACGTGGACTTTCTGGCCTCGTAACTGGTTGTCGGGCATGGAACGTCGCTTGAGCTTTGCGTGCCGCCAGTCTTCTGCGGATACTAAGGACGATTTTTCC
>JAGNNG010000119.1 GCA_017990795.1 Deltaproteobacteria bacterium | reverse complement strand
GTCTCTCTCTCTTGCCAGCTGGTGACAGAGCCGCTGTCGGCGTTTAGTAGCTATGCGCTGCAGTTCCAGGCCCATGTGCGCACCAAACACCGACGAAAATACAGCGTCCAATTGGGCGCTCCTTACAAGCGCTACCAGCCCACGCAGCTGGCGCAAGCGATGGCGCAACAGCACTGGCAGCTGCTGCAGACTTGGCGCTATTCCTGCGCACCTACGCCCCAGCTGCTGCTGCTGTTCCAGAAGCATCACTAGCCACCTGGACAGCAGCAGCAGCAGAGCAATCGACCTACAGAACTACGGACAAGGGAACAGCGAATCCAAGAGCTGCTGCGACTTGGCGACATCGACCTGCGCCGCCGAGGCCGCAGTGTACTGAACCTTCAGTGCATCAGCCTTGGTTGCATCCATGGCGCGCACTGCGCGATCCATAAAGCCGCCCATCAACTTTACAAACTCCAGGTTCGCTTGCTGCTGCACTCCGGTCGAGCAGCTAAGCTGCCCGAAGCGGTCACGCAAAATCAGCGCCATCCCACGCAGCAGCGCCTTGTCGTTTTGCGCCAGCGCTTGGTTGTACAGCGTGGTGTTCGCGGCTGGTAGCACCTTGTCCAAGTCGCGCCAGCAGCGTGAGGCCAGCGTGGCGTCAAAGCCACGATCGTAAGTCTCTGGACCCAGCGCTTGAATGTACTTTCCCAGACCTTGCGGCGTGGCGCGCGACTGCGCTGCGTTGTAGTAAGCCAGCGAAGAGTCGACGTCGTTGATGTTGTCAAAGCTACTCGTCCAGATCTCAGACAGCGTAGACAGGTAGAAGAACCACAGCAGAGCAGCCTCCATGCGGGCGGCTTGTAGTCGCGGCTGATTGCCCACCAGGCCCTGCGCAAACGCATCATCCACGATCGGCTTGAGCACGACCGGACCGTAGCAACGCTCGGGGAAGGAAGGCGCAATTGCAGGATCACTGCAGCCTAGCTTGTTGCCGTTTGGCAGCTCGGTGAAGTGAACATCCTGACGACGAGCCACGCGCGAGCCAAGGCCGTTGGTCACCGAGTAGTCGTTGCGCGCGTTCAAGAAGTCATCTGCAGTCAGCGGCTTGGGATTTTTCCACAGCCGTACGCCCATGCTGTCAAACGCCGCCGTTCGCGCTGCCGAAGAAGGAGTCATGCCACTTAGAAAGTGGATCATGTTGTCATCGGTGATGCACGCTGCCCAGGTGTCGTTCATGGACATATTTACGCGTGGTCGGTAGTCGTTGGCGCCTGGGGTGCAAGCGCTGACGTTTTCGGTAAACGCTGGGCCCTGACAGCTAGTGGGGCCTCCTGGATCAACTGCGGCCATGTCGGGGGCTGGCATCATGTCTGGTGCCATCATGTCTTGCGGCTCGCTGGTGTTGGTGTCACAAGCGGCAAACAGCAGCGCTGCACCGACAAAGAAGCGCGCCTGGAAGCGACCGGTCATCCTCTTTCCTACCTTCATGAATAAGCTCCTATGTTCATCTCGGAGATAGGTGCTCGCGCACCTGAGTCGCAGCAGAGTACCCGCTGCGCTTTACATCACTTTCAGCACCAAGGATAAGCCGCGCGCGGGCCCATTGATGCTAGAGCCGTGGTAACGGTACGGCGCATCTAACAAATTCTCGATTACAGCGGACAACGAGATGTGCTCGCGAAAACTGTAACCAAGTCGCAGATCCAAAACCGCAAAGCCCGGGGTGCCATACTTGGGAATGCGTCCATCCGAATAGTCGGCGATGGCCAAGCGATCCTGCAAAGTTGCCCAGCGCACCGCCAGACCGGCACGCAGACCGATGGGATGATCCCAGGCCAGCTCTCCGGTGCCATTTAGCGGAGGAATTCGCGACAGCGGCACGCGTTCCTGCAGCATCACACCTGTGGCTTCTTGGGTGACATTGCCGACGCGGGGACCTTCGCCCCAAGCGTAAGCCAAAGTGGCCCGCGCAGAGAAATACAGCGGCAGGTTGGCCTTTAACATCAGCTCCACGCCGCGCATCTCCGACAGCGAAGGCGCATTCTCTAGCTTGAAGCGAGACCAGGCACCGCGACAGGCATTGCTTCCCAGCGGACAGTCTTCTGTCGGCTTGGCCACCTTCAACACCGCGTCCTGCAGCAGCGTTTCAAACAGCCACAGCTCCGCTCTTAGGAACTGACTGCGCAAGCGCGCTCCGGCCTCAAAAGTCCAGGCCCGCTCGGGCAGTAGCAGCGCATTTTCAAACTGAAAGCCCGGCCCGGTCTGCTGTCGCGCCGTAAGGTCATTCAGGTTCGGCGCGCGATACGAGTTATCAACATTGAGCAGCAGCCGCAAAAACTCTGCGGCGCGAACTTCCAAGCCCACGTGACCCGTGACCGGCTTCCAGGTCTGTGCCACCGCTTGACTGCCCGACTCGGGATCTGCGGGCGCATAGGCATCCGCCCACGACAAGCGCGCTCCGCTGCGCAGCAAGACCCGCGTTCCGATGCCAACTTCTCCGTCGGCAAAGACGCCACCTGCCAGATAGCGCGAGCCCGAAAGATACTGCCCGCGCCGAAACGCCGAGGTGATCTTTACATCGGTATAGGTGATGTCCTCGGTCGACTGCACCCAGTCCAAGTACGAGTCAGCGCCGTAATGCAGCCGCAGTGAGAGACGCTCGTGTGGACGGAAGACCCGCGTGGCTGCGCTGGCAGTGAAACCGAGGGTACTAACATCATCAATCCCCATCACCCGCGCGACCACGCTTGGGTCATCAAAGCGCCGCCGCTCGTGCTGCGACTGAAACGACAGCGCCACCCGCACCTCTTTGGCTGCCGCGCCCAGCTGGCCGTCCCACGCCAGGTAGGTCATGTGGCGAAACTGCTGCTCGTAGGTCAGGCAAGTATCGGGCGGAGCCGTCGGTGGTGGGCACTGGTCCGTGCGCGGCGCGTCGTACTGGCGATACAGATAGCCCGCCAGCGTCAGCTTGCTGCGCGGTGACAGCCGCAGCACCAGTCGCCCGTCGGCGGTTAGCTCCTTAAAGCCGGTGCCAAGCTGGGTGCGCATATCCGGCGCGTAGCGCGGCACGTAGGGCAGCGGTCCAATCGGCAAGTCCGGCGTTGGGTTTAGCACCGGGCCGCCACTCTCTAGCTGGCCGACCTCGCGACCACCGACGCCGCCGACAAAGCCCAGCGCCCAGCCCTTCGTGCTGCCGTACCCGACACTGAGCTGCAGCCGACCGCCCTTTTCACTGTCGGCGGTGGTAAAGCGCGCCTGCCCTTGCGCGCTGGCTCGTAGGCCTCGCTCGGGCAGCAGGGGCTCAATGGCGTAAGCGCTGATGATGCCGCCCAGCGCGTCTGAGCCACCCCGCGTCGAGCCGCCCCCGCGCAGCACCGAGATCGAGGCGATGCTCTGCGAGTCCAGCGTAAAAAAGTACTGATTCGGTCCCTGCCGATAAGTCGAGTTGTTGAGGCGAATGCCATCAAACAAGAGCAGCGTCTGCTGCCCGGTTAGCCCACGCAAAAATGCCGAGGCCTGGCCATGGGCGGACTGCTGAATAAAAACGCCTGCCTCGTAACGCAGCGCATCGGGGGCCGAGCGCACCAGGCGCTGCTCAATCTCCGACTGCGTAACCGTCGACACCGCCCGCTCCTCGGGGAGCTCGCTGCGCGGGCCGCTGCCCACGATGCGGGTCGAAAACTGCGCCTGCGCTTGCCCCAGCCCCAGCCCCTGCGTCAGTACCAGCAGGCCAGGCCCGATCCACCGCAGTGCCCCCCGATATGAGCGACCTAGACCGACCACCAAAGCCCGTCGCTGCAGTCCAGGATTTCGAGGGAACATAGCGAACATCAGCACCTATCCAAAGCAACAAAGCCTAGGCTTTAATTGATTTAATCTTATTCACAGAGAAACATCGCTGCAACGATGCCAACAAACTCAAACACAGCGACTCTCACACTACCGACAAGAACATTTAAAGACAAAACGAAAACCTATGAAGTAGTACCCGGAGGCATACGCTGCGCTTTGCGCGTTAGGCTCAGCGCTCGCCCGGTGCGCAGCAGAAGAAAGAGGACCACGCAGGTCAGAACTGCCAGCGACAGCAGAAGAAATGAAGTCAGGACAAATTCCCGCACTGGAGGAGGGACGCCGGCAATGCTGCCGCGGGGGTAATATTGCGGTGACAGCGCCGTTAATCCTATAAACATAAGAGACGAAGAATAACAAGCTAAGCGCGCACGCTTCGGCCAGATCATTTTAAGAAACTGACTAGCATAGTAAACGCCAATAAAAGGCAAAAATATAAGTGCTGACACCAGCGGCATTAAGCCCTCGCCGTGCCACAGCAGGGGGCCAAATACCAGCGATACCAGGACGATTGCGATACGCATCGACCAGCGCTCGATCTCGATGGGCGGCGCAGTAAAGGTGCCGCTGACCGTCCCTGGCGGCGGTGCCTGAGGGGTCGGGGTCGGGGCCAGGCTCGGCGGACTCATGATCGCGTTATTATAACGTCACCAGCGGGGCTCGGCATACAGCCATGCGCAGGTGGTAGCCAGCGGTACAGGTTGCGGTGGGCGCATGTGCGGACGTCCCGCACCAGGGTCAGTATCGCCAAGCGGCCAGCACGCCAAGACCGCCGGTTCCCGTCGGCTGCAGCAGCAGCGAGCCGCCTCCTGCCGGACCTGGCAACAGGGGTCGATGCATCAGAAACGGCACCGAAAATCCGATGCCCGCGCCCAGCACAGCGCCCAGCAGAACATCGCTAAAATAGTGACGGTCTGCGACGATGCGCAGCAGTCCGGTGGCGGTGGCAGAGGTCATGCCCAGCGCCCAAATCAGCGGAGCCAACCGATAGCGCCGCAGGCTAGCCACCGTCCCGGCGGCGGTCGCTAGCGAAAACGCCATGGTGGTGTGGCCGGAATAAAAAGACAGGTTGTTGTCTGCTGGGGCCGCAGTAAGCCCCTTATCTGAATCGGGCAGCGCGGCGACAAAAGGACGCTCGCGACCAGCGGAAAACTTCACCAGCTGGTTTAGGTCTACGGCCAGCACCGTCGACTCAGCGACAATCAGAATATCCACGGGCGAGTAACGCAGCACCCGGTCGGTGCCAGCCGCCAGCACATCCAAGCCAATCATCGCGACCGGTAGCACGCCAAAGCCAAGCACGCTGCTGGCCAGATCCGCAGGCGCCGAATTCTGCGCACGAAGGCCATCCCGGACCCCGCGATCGATGGCATTTACAGCAGCGCTGCCGTCAGCATTGGTACCGCACCAGCGACAGGTTGCGGGGGCTAGGTAACTTTTTAGGGCCTCCGTCGTGACCCAGGCCCCAAGACCGACCAGAGTAATGGGCAGGTCTACGCGCAGGTCATAGCGCAGCGGGGCCGCGGTCTGCGCAGGAAAGAGCCTCGGTAACGGCGCAGGGGCAGCCGCCGAAACTACAGTTGTAGGAGTCGCAGTGGGCGAAACTACAGCTGTAGGAGTCGCGGTCGCTGCGCCAGGCGGCGTCGGGCTCTGAGCTCCGATCAAGGAATCAGGAGCCGGAGTTTCAAGCGCCTGCGCACCTGCAACCGCGGGAGAGCTCAAAAGGAAGACCCCCAACGCCAAGCCCACCGATTGCATCCGACCTAAGCGGGGGGCTAGCTGGCTCGACGGGGATGTCTGTAGTCGCATGACTTCCTCTTAACGGATTCTGCTGCGCTAGGCAACGTCAGGAACAGCTGCGCAGACTTCAGCTTGTACAGCTCCGCATTCCTAAAGCGCGGCGAGCTAGTGATCTCCAGCGGAGCTTGCGTGGCGACCTTGACCTGCTTCTCCGCTTCGTACCAGCGCGAAGCGATAGATGGCCGGCGCCAAGATTTCATTGAGCGCCACGATTCCCAAAAGCAGAGCACTGGCCGCACTCCCAAGCTCTGGGAAGGTGCGTGAAAATAGCAGCGCCAGCGCCAACGCCAAGCCTGCTTGCGGCAGCAGTCCGAAGCCTGCGTAGCGACGCACAACTTCTGGTGCCTGCGCAATCCGCGCGCCCAGCTGCGCCCCCCACAGAAATCCTGCTGCACGAACCACAATGAAAAGCAGGGCCGGCGCAAAAATGAGCGGTAGCTCCTTTAGATGAATGGTCGCTCCCGCAACGGCGAAGAACACTACGTAGATAGGAAGCGCCGAGGATTCAATCGCGTCATGCAACTTATCACCGACGGAGGTTACATTACGGATGAAGGTTCCTGCGGCCAGCGCCAGCAGCAGCGGATCAAAGTCTAAGCGACGTCCTACTTCAGCAATTACGCAGCAAGTTAGGAGGATGAAAAGACCC